>JAYTGI010000327.1:0-10151 GCA_043733605.1 Demequina sp.
GGCGGTGTCAAGGCGTGGAGGCAACGAGGAGGCGTTCGAAGGCTTCTCGTGGGGTGAGGAATCCTAGGCTTTTGCGGGGTCTGTCGTTGAGTTCTGCGGCGATGGAGGTGAGGTAGGGCTGGTGGTCGGTGATCGTGTCGCCCTTGGGTAGGTATTCGCGGATCAGACCGTTCGTGTTTTCGTTGGTGCCTCTTTCCCAGGGTGAGTGGGGATGGGCGAAGAACACGGGCATCTGTGTTGCCAGGGTGAACGCGGCATGCTTGGCCATCTCCGAGCCCTGATCCCACGTCAGGGTCTTGCGCATCATTGCTGGCAGTTCGTTCGCGTTCTCGATCAGAACATCAGCCAACGCAGCCGAGTCTTTGCCGCGGGGCAGGGCAAGGATCAGCGTGTACCTGGTGGTGCGCTCAACCAAGGTCGCAGCAGCGCTCTTGCCATGGGCGCCGATGATCAAGTCTCCCTCCCAGTGCCCGGGGACCCTGCGGTCGGCGACATCCGCGCGGGCATCAATGCTGGTCATCCCCACGATCGGGGCACCGCGCTCACCAAGCGGGCGGGGCCTGCGCCTGCGGGTCCGCTTGGAACGCAGCAACACCCCGTGCCTGGCAAGCTCGCCTTTGGGCAGGGCGTAAATGAACCGGTAGATCGCCTCGTGCGACACGGTCCTGCCATCTGCGGGGGGTGAGGCTGTCATCAGACCAACAGTGTCGTCTTCAGCCTCCAGACGCAACCGGCCCGCGATCTGCCTCGGGGTCCGTGACTGACCCAAATCAGCCAACACCCTCGCCCGCAACACCTCATCCGAGGCGACCTTGCCCACCTGCGGGCGAGCGCGACGCCGCTCGGCAGCACAGTCCGCGTGCACCAAGCGATACCCGCGAGTCTTCAACCAGTTGCGACGCACCTCCCGCGAGACCACCGACGGCGAACGATCAATATGCGCCGCGATCACCCGAATCGACCACCCTGCCTTCAACCCCTGCGCGATCTCCACCCTGTCCGTCACCGTCAACATCCTGCGCACCAGCAACCTCCGTCGAAACCTGCACCGTTGCTACGACGCTATGACACCGCCCAGCCTCGAACTGGTCAAGGTCCCTCTCAACCGTCGCCAGAACAACGTCCCTGCTCACGAAGGCATACCCGTGGGTGATGCGGTTCCGCGTTGACCACATCGCGGGCCACTTCTCACCAAAGGCCCGCTCCCTGGCTTTCTCGCCGATGCGTGAGGCGTCCTCGATCGCGGCCGCCAAACGCATGCAGATCGCGTCGAATCGGAGAGCCTCATCCGCGCCGTCAGAAGCGGCATGACTCCTTAGGGCCGCCAGGTGCTCAAGCCCGGCCAATGCGTGACCCGCGTCGTCCTTGGTCACAGCGGGACCGCCTCGGCGAGGATCTCGTTACGCGAATGGGGGCGCAGGCTGTCATCGGGAACGAGGTCGACCTTCTCCCCCAGCAAGGCCGTAAGCCCCGCTTCCAGGGCACCGATGTCAAACAGCGACGCACCGCTGGGGAGCGTCACCAGAAGGTCGATGTCCGACTCTGGTCCATCCTCGCCGCGGGCCACCGACCCGAACACCCTGAGGTTGCGGAAGCCGTGCCGGGCGGCCAGGTCGATCACGTCGCGCCGACGCTTGGCGAGCACACTCCCCCGCTCACTCGAGGGGAAGAATCGCAACAAGCGCGCGACCTCGGGCTGGCTGCGGTTCACAGCGCGAGCGATCTCGCGCTGGCTCATGCCCGCGGCGGCACCACGCCTGACAGCGCCGACGAGCTTCGCGCGCGCCTCGACACGCAGCCGCTCGGCCTCGAGCGCGTCGGCAAACATCTGCTCCACGAGCGACTCCAACATGGCCACCTCTTTCTGATAGGTCATGCTATCAGGGACGGCCGACGAGTGCTTGAGACCGTGACAAGGCGTTCCGTTGAGCGTCCGTTCCGCACGATGTGGAACAGCGACCTAAACGGAACGCTCGCCCACCGCTACAAAATCCAGCCGCGACCCGGTCGCCGCCGCGATCCGCGCCAAGGTGCTCACCGTGGGGTTGGCGTGGCCGCGCTCGATGCGACTCACCTCGGCCTGCTGCACGGATGCGGCCTGCGCGAGTTGCACCTGCGTCAGGCCCGACGCCTTGCGGACACGCGCGACGGCGGCGCCGACGGCCCGACGCGCGGCAACCTCGGCGGCGAACTCGCGAGACGCCGCCTCATATACGCGACGAGCATCGTCGGACCGGTCCCGCGCCAGTTCGGCGGCAAAGTCATCGTACGAGCGGGTCATCACAAGCCTCCTTCGCCTCCATTATGTGCTTATCCACATATCCAGGTCAACCCCGCTGCGCGAGTTTCCACGCGGAAAGTGCCGCCGTGGCCGCAGCGATCTCGCATTGCTGCCGCTTGGCGCGCGTATCCTTCCGCTTGTCGTAGCCGCCCAGCAGGATGATCACCTTGTTTCCGGAGAAGGCGCAAAACACACGCACCAACACAGCGCGACGTGCTCGACCAGCATCAGCAATCCCAGCGGAGCTCAGGATTGTCGCGAGCGAGCGCCGCACTCGAAACTCGTACAGCCCTCCGCCTCACGCCTTGCCCCACTCGGTGTCGCAGACGGCGATGCCCTCCACGGCAAGGACATGTTGAATAGCAGCATCGACCACATCCCGCTCATACACGGGGAGCTTCCGCAAGAAGCGCACGAAGTCGTCGCCAGCGATCTCAACCGTCCACTCGTGCGCCACCCAACGATCATTGCGGCCGACGCGCAGACGCGTGCGTTATCCACAGGGGCAATTCGCTGTGAAGTTCGCTGGCTAGTCCGCCACCGTGTCATACCTGGCAATCATCTGAATCCCGCCGACGATGTGCGCGTTGAACTCCTCGAGCTCCTCCGCAGGAACCCACAGTTCCAACACATCCCGCCCGCCCACCTGCTGCATGGCAAAACGCTCCAGGTACTCGGCGTCCACATCGAACTCGCACACAAACTCCACGCCCGCATGCGGCACGTTCCACTCGCGCGCGATCTTGGTCGCGTACCACTCGTTCATCACCGGACAGAAGATCGGCTACCCCGGCAGACGCGGCGGCCCGAATGCGTACGTAAACTTCTGCCATGCGCAACGTGGAATGGCGCCGGCCGACCAAGGCCGAGCGCGCCGTCGCGGACGAGTGGATCGCCGCATGGAACCTCGCCACCGGAGACGACGCTACGCTCGCCGATGACGTCCAGGCCACGTCGAGCTGCGACTGCAGTACGTGCCCGACGTTTGCTCTCCGCCCCGTCGTCCTCAAAGAGCCCGAGTGCCATGAACGCGCCCTCGTCGTCGAAGGCGGAGCCCGCGCGACGGACGGTTCTTGGGTGGCGGGGCTCATTGCGTTTTGGGACGACGACATCCTCGAGATCGAGGTCTACCCACTCGCCGGTGACCTGGTCCGGCTTGAGGATGTGACCGTCGAAATCGACGGACCCGGCGACGACAAAGCCTCCCACCCTTAGCAACTGGCGTTGTGTTCGTGGTGCGGCGAGCAACGGTTGAGGACGTCACCGAACCGGGACCCGCACTCGGACGCGGCGAGGGGTGTCCGCGACGAGGACGCACCATCAAGACCAACCTCTACGCGGGTGGATCACCAAGGACGCGCTCCCCCACCTGGGCCCCGGCTGCACGATCATCAACAGCACCTCGGTGCAGGGCTACAACCCGTCGCCAATGATCATCAACTACGCGTCCACCAAGTTCGCCTTCATCGGCTTCACCAAGGCCCCGGCGCAAGACCTGGAGCCACGCGGCATCCGCGTCAACGCCGTGGCGCCCAGTCCGTTGTGGACGCCCTTGCAGGTGCCCGACGGACAACCCACCGAGAAGCTCAACGGCTCCGGTGACAGCTCGCGGGTGGGCCGCACCAGCCAGCCGGTGGAGCAGGCACCCGCGTATGTGTTCCTCGCGTCACGCGTCTGACGCGGTTCATACCACCTGGCAACGGCTCCTCTGCCTAAACGTCGCCATATGCAGTCGGGTCCGAATCGGCGTGACGCCCAAAGTCACTTCACCCTTCAACACCCCGCTCAGACGAACAAGGTGGCACGATTGCAGGGACATCGATGCAGCGCATCTACAAGGGGGTAGCCGAGATCGTGACGAATACGGCAAGTGACGCAGGCGCACCACCAACAACGCCACTGAAGTCGCTCGACTTCCAGGATCTCCGCAAAGCAATTGACGCGAAGGTGGAACGCGCTTCGAAACCCGAAGTGGTCGCCAGTTGGAACCAGCTGGGCCAGGTCGTGCGGGATCTCGAGGGTGGCCTTGATGACGATGACGTGGTCTCTTGGATACTTGGCCGCCGCTGGGCGCTCACGAATGTCATGGCTGCAGGATTCCGGGGGATCCTCAATGATGAGGAATTGGTGATCGACCTTGACCCGCGGGCTGGCGTCACGGTGTTCCACGGCGCGAACGGTGCTGGAAAGTCCAGCATCGCGGACGCTATTGTGGCTGCGCTCACGGGGGGGCTCGACCTCGTCAAGGGAAGCGGCGGGAGAACACCGCTTTGGGAACCCATTCCGTATGGACGAGGGTCGCTGGCGTCGTCCGCCAAGGTCACGTTGACCAGTGAGGGCGCCAACCTCGTACTGCACTACAAGCAGCCCAACGCAGCAGCAACGCCCGTCTGGGAATGCAACCTAGTCCGAGAAGGCATTTCGACGTCTGTGAGTCTCGGAGAGCAGTGGCAAAGTGCTGTCACAAATCACAACCCTGTGTTCGCTTACGCGAACATTGAGAGGAAGACGCAACTCGCGAGTGATCTCGTCTCATATTTCGAGGGGCTCCTCGCGCTCGGAGGAGCATTTGAGCGACTCCGTGCCGACGTAAGCGAACGCGGCCGGGGTTCAAGGCTTTCCTTCGAGGCATGGCAGACCGCTCGCAGTCGCGCGTCTGCTGCCGTCGCCGCCATTGATTCGGAACGGCATAACGCGTCGCAAGTCAACCTTCCGACGATCACATTCCCCTCAATCGAGGACTCAATAGACACTTGGCTTGTAGACAACATGCTCGATGTGAGCGGCGAGAGTCGACGGGAGATCGAGACTGGTTTTGCTGCGGAGATCCTCGACAAGGCGCAAGCAGCAACGACGTCGCTCGCGAAACTCCGAACCGCTGCCGACTCTCTCGGCCAGTCCCTCGCGGCCGAGCTTGAGGCGCTGCATGCGAGTGCGGGCCAACTTGAGATTCGCCCCGATCCCTGTCCGGTGTGCATGACACCCGACGTTGACTGGTTCGGCAACTTGGCACTGACGGTGGCATCGCTTCAGGCTCTTCAAACTGCCAGGACGTCGGCGACAACTGCAGTCGAGTCATTGAGCCGTGAATGTGATGGAAGGCTCAGCGACCTGCTCCATCTTGCAGTCGAGGACGACCAGCCTGCACAGTTGGGCCAAGGATTCCAGGAGGGCCTCGGTCTTCTCACGGGGTTCTTGTCCGTGCGACGCTCGAGCGGGCTGCAACTGGGCCAGCCGCTGCAAACAGCAGCCGAGGCCCTCGCGAAGTGGATCAAATCGCCCGCAGGGGCATCGGCGATTGCGTACGGCGTGCTGCAATCCGAGCGAACTCACCAGTGGAAGTTGCAGCGCACGGAAGCAGTGAGCGAATTCGTCGATACCTGGCGCCTCCACGGTGAGACTGGCAGCGGTTGGCCGCTGTGGCAAGAGACCGCGAAACGCGTAGACGAACTCAAGGACACCCTGAGAAAGTCCCGCTCCCAATCGCTCGTAGAGATAACCGACAAGAAGGTCAATGAACTTCTCTCTGATGTTGGTCTCGGCGTGGGGAGTATTCGAGTGCTCACAACCAAAGCAGAATTTGAACTTTTGGATTCCTCGGGAGCGCGGGTCGACCTCGGGATGCTCAGCGCCGGGCAACGCAATGCAGTGCTTCTAGCACCTCTCATCGCGGCCGCTGAGGCAGGACCCTTCGGCTTCCTGGTGCTGGACGACCCCGTGCACGCCTTCGACGAATTGCGAGTGGATCACTTGGCACGAGCTTTGGGAGGCGTTGCGCGCGATAGAAGGGTACTGGTGCTCACGCACGATGAACGGCTTCGCGAGCATCTACTAGCTCTTCCTGGCGTGACCAACTCTCACCTGGTGCACCGAAATGCCGTTGACGGGCGTGTCGAGTTGCGCGATTCCACCAACTCGTGGGACGTGCTGCTGGCCGATGCCCGCGACGTACTCAAGAGCGCTGCTCCAGTACCCGGCACGGCACTCTCGGTGACCGACATGGTGAGGGGATTCTGTCGCCAGGCCCTGGATGCCGCGCTGCGAACCTTTGTAATCAGGAACGCCGTGGGGGCTGGGCGGTCCATTAGCGTCGACCTCGAATGTTTGGACAAGGTCAACACGACGAACGACCGGCTCAAAGCGGCCACCAAATTGGAAGTGCAGGATCCACTGGCGCCAAGTTCTGTCGCAACCGCGATAAGTACAATCAGCCCGTACTTCACGGACTGGAATCGCGCCTCCCATGGGAATTTGCCTCGATCAGCGGCAACCGAACGTGAGATCGACGCAGCACTGAGTGCGTGCAGCGCACTCTCACAAGGTTGAAGCGATGTCCGCCCTGGCACCCTCCACCATCAGCCGCGCGAAAGTGCTTGAACTTCGGCAACGCGCCGAGATCGCCGTTACCGCCATATACGACAAAGTCATACAGCCCCAGGAGAGAGGCGATCAGAGCCGGTTTCGCGAGAAGGTCGCTTGTGCAGTCCTCGTCGCCGTGGACAATCCTCCGCTTGAAGGAGACCTGACCGTCGTGAGATTAGCCAGGCTCTTCTATCGACTGAGTTCCGACTTCCTCCACGGGCGATCGAACATGTTGACGGTACCGCCTGCATTGCTTGCCGAGTGGGAGGTGCTCGTGTGCAGGCTTGAGCGCCTCGCAAGAACGGCTAACGGGTCGTCAGCCACGTAGCATCCAGCCTGTCCATGCCTACCTGAGCACCGCGCCCAACTGACCCGTCACCGCAGCGATCACGGCCTCCCGCACACCCAGCACCTCGTCGGCGCTCAGCGTGTGGTCCGCCGCGCGCATCCGCACGTTCACCGCCATCGACTTGTGGCCCGCCTCGACCTGGGCGCCCTCGTAGACGTCGAACACTCGCGCGTCCTCCACCAGGTCTCCCCCGGCCTCGCGCACGCACGCGCCAAGCGCGTCGGCGGTCACTAACGCCCAATCCAGGCACGCGAAGTCAGCCTTGTCCACCAACGCTTCGGCCGCCTGGGCAGCGCTATGCCCCGTGCCACAGACGCGGAGAACATCGCGCCATCACCTAGTTGCGAAATCGCATCGGCCAGAGCGGCGTCGTACTGTTCGCGGCCAAACACGAAGGGCCCGAAGCCCTCATAAGATCGCTCACTACGAAACGGTTGCGCGAAGTCTGACCAAGTCACCGTCTGAGTAGTGGCGACGACGCCGGCCTCGAGCGGCCAGCAACCAGCCTCCCCACAGGCACAACCGAGAAGCCAACACCTGCCGCGTTTTGGCCAGGCCCCGGCGGGTTCGCCCCGAAGATAGGCGGCAAGGTCGCCAACGGTGAAATGAGCAGGCACCAGGCCCACGTATCCGCCAACGGGTTTGTAGCCTTGTTCGCTCTCATAGGTGGCAACCCGATCGACAAGTGCCGTGCCGTCTACGAACGGCTGGAACTCGGCGGGCCCGGCAGGGTCGATCGTCACGCGAAACTCCACGACGGCGAGACGATAATCAGCCAACGCGCGCCTCCCTCTCCAGAGTCCGGTCGGTGCCAACCTACCGCGATCAGCGCCGGCGCGAGCCAGCGGACGACCCTACCGCAGCACCGCACCCAACTGGCCCTGCGCCGCCGCGATCACCGCTTCACGCACACCCAGCACCTCGTCGGCGCTCAGTGTGTGGTCCGCCGCGCGCATGCGCACATTCACCGCCAGCGACTTGTGACCTGCCTCGACCTGGGCGCCCTCGTAGACGTCGAACACTCGCGCGTCCTCCACGAGGTCTCCCCCGGCCTCGCGCACGCACGTGACCAGCGCGCCAGCGGTCACCGAAGCGGGCACCACAAACGCGAAGTCCTCCTTGGCCACCACCTGCTGACTTACGGCCTCGGCCGCCACCAGCGAGCCGGACGTGAAGTCGATGATCGGGTCAAGCAGCACCTGGAACGCGATCGACCTGGCCGGGAGGCCCAGCGTCTCGCAGACCTTGGGGTGCAGCTCGCCCGCGTGCGCCACCGGCGTGCCGTTTGGCAGCGTGAAGACCGCCGCCCGGCCGGGGTGCCAAGGTGCGTAGGCATCGGCGCGGGGCGTCAAGACCACCCCAGCGGCGTGAGCCACGACCTCGACCAGAGCCAAGGCATCGGACCACTCCCACGGCTGGGCCTTCTGCGCCCAACCGCCCATCACGCGCGAACCCGTTAGGATGCCCGCGACCATGCGCAGCTGCTCGGGCAGGGCGGCGTCCAACTCCTTGAGCTGCACGTCCGTCACCGAGCCATCGAGCGGCAGCCGCGCCGCCACCCCCGTGCCGGTGTCCAGGTACCCGCGCCCGACCTCGAACACGGCCACGTCTTGCGAGCCGCGACCAAGGTTCACACGCACCGCGTCGAACAGCGTGAACAACACGCGCGGGCGCATGACCGGCTTCTCCGCGGCGAGCGGGTTGGCGAGCCGCACCAGCTTGCGGCGCTTGTCGTCGGCGGGCACGAGGCACTCGTCGAGCCGCTCGACGGACATGAACGGGTACGTGAGCACCTCGGTGAGGCCGGCATCGGCCAATGCCCTCGCGACCGACCGACGCACGCGCTGGCCATGAGTCAGCCCGCGCCCTGGGGGCGCCACGGGCAGGACGGACGGCATCTCGGCGTAGCCGCGCAGGCGCGCGACCTCCTCGACAAGCGTGATCGCCGAGTCGAGGTCGGGGCGCCACGTGGGCGGGGTGACCGTGAGCAGCGTGGCGTTGTCGAGCAACTCCGCCTCGACGACGTCGCAGCCGACCGCGCGCAGCGAGGTGACCACCTCGTCGGCGCCAAACTCCATGCCGACGATGGTCGAAGGGAAGCCCGCGTCCATCCTGATCGCCGCGGGCGCGACGGTGTTGTCGATGTCCGTGTAGGCATCGTCGATCTCGCCGCCGCCGAACTCCTTCATGAGCCCAAGCGCGCGCTCGATCGCCGCGGGCGCAAGAGCGGTGTCGACGCCGCGCTCGTAGCGACGCGACGCCTCCGAGCCCAGCTTGTGCCTGCGCGCCGTGCGCGCGATCGTGATGGGGTCCCAGTGCGCGGCCTCGAGCAGCACGTCCGTGGTGGTCGCCGAGATCTCCGTCTCCAGCCCGCCCATCACGCCGCCCATGCCCACCGGCCTGGCGCCATGACCGCCGACGCTGTCGCACACGAGGATGTCCTCTGGGTCCAGGGTGCGGGTGGCGTCGTCGAGGGTGACCAGCGTCTCCGCCGTTCCATCAACACCGGCCGATGCCCGACGCACCACGAGCGGCGCCGTCACCTTGGCGAGGTCGTAGGCGTGCAGCGGGTGGCCAAGCTCGAGCATCACGTAGTTGGTGACGTCCACGGCGAGCGAGATCGAGCGCATGCCCGACTGCTCCAGGCGGCGCTTCATCCACGTGGGGCTGGGGGCGTCGGGGTTGAAGCCGCGCAAGACGCGGGCGACGAAGCGGTCGCAACCCACGGTGCCGCGAATGGGGGCTTGGTCCTCGATCTCCACCGCGAAGCCCTTGCCCGCGGTGCCGGTGAGCGCGAGAGCGGCCGGGTCCGTGAACTCCGCTCCCGTCGCGTGCGAGTATTCGCGCGCCACTCCCCTGATCGAGAAGCAATAGCCGCGGTCGGGAGTGACGGTAATTTCGACCGCCTGCTCCCCCAGCCCGAGAAGCTCGATCGCGTCGTCCCCAGGCGTCAACTCGACGTCGGCGTCCACAAGCCCGGCCGAACCGTCGGCGTGGCGCAACACGATAATGCCAGTGTGGTCCTCGCCAAGTCCCAACTCGCGAGCGGAGCAGATCATGCCATCGGACCAGTGACCGTACGTCTTGCGCCCCGCGATGGGGAACGGACCGGGCAGCACGCCGCCCGGCAAGACGACGATGACGTGGTCGCCCTCGACA
>JAYTGI010000328.1:0-10081 GCA_043733605.1 Demequina sp.
GCCACGACGAGGCGACCTCTTGGTGCCTAGGGAACAAGGGCGGGTCTCCCAGCAAGACGTCGAGGATGAGCCTCTCGTACGCCTCGGGGGACTCATCGGTGAAGGCGTTGCCGTACGCGAAGTCCATCGTGACGTCGCGCACCTCCATCGTGGTTCCTGGCACCTTGGAGCCGAACTTGAGGGTGACACCCTCGTCGGGCTGGACGCGAATCACGAGCGCGTTCGTGCCCACGTCTGATCCCTCGATTTGCTGGAAATATGGTGAGGGCGCTTTCTTGAACACGAGCGCGATTTCGGTCACCCTTCGTCCCAAACGTTTGCCTGCGCGCAGATAGAACGGCGTGCCACTCCAACGGCGGTTGGGGATCTCGACCTTGATGGCCGCGTACGTTTCTGTGATCGAATCGGACGCTATGCCATCCTCATCGAGGAAGGCGCCAACGCGCTCTCCACCCCGCCAACCGTCCGCGTATTGGCCCCTGGCGGTCGATGCGCCGAGGTCCGCGGGGAGGGTCACCGCGCGCAGGACCTTTTCCTTCTCGGCGCGAAGATCAGCGGCGTCGAACGACGCGGGCTCCTCCATGGCCGTCAAGGCGAGCAGTTGCAAGAGGTGGTTCTGGATCACGTCGCGCGCCGCGCCGATGCCGTCGTAATAGCCCGCACGGCCACCGATGCCGATGTCTTCCGCCATGGTGATCTGCACGTGGTCGATGTATTGCGAGTTCCACATGGGCTCAAAGAGCTGGTTGGCGAAACGCAAAGCCAACAGGTTCTGCACCGTCTCCTTGCCCAAATAGTGGTCGATGCGGAACACCGCGTCGGGAGGGAAGACCTCGGACACCACCTTATTGAGGGCGTTTGCCGTCTTCAGGTCGGAACCGAAGGGCTTCTCGATGACGACGCGTCGCCACGTGCCCTCTTGAGGATCGGACAGTCCGGAGTCACGCAGTTGGCCGATGACCTCGGGGAATGCCGACGGCGGGATGGAGAGGTAGAACGCGTGGTTGCCACCCGTTCCCCTGCGCTCATCGAGCTCCTCGACGGTGCGCCTCAGTTGGGCGAAGGCCTCGGGGTCATTGAAGGAGCCCTGCACAAAGCGGATTCCTTGGGACAGCTGCTCCCACGTCTCTTCGCGCCATGGGGTGCGCGCGTACTTCTTCACGGAATCGTGAACCACCTGCGCGAAGTCCTCCCGACCCCACTCGCGCCTGGCAAATCCGGTGAGCGCGAACGCGGGGGGAAGCAGGCCCCTGTTTGCCAGGTCATAGACGGCGGGCATGAGCTTTTTGCGAGCGAGGTCTCCCGTGACCCCAAACATGACAAGACCGCATGAGCCCGCGATCCGAGGCAGTCTGCGATCGCGCGGATCGCGCAGGGGGTTGACCACTATCTAGCCTCCAAAGCTGACGTGCAATCGGCTCCTGAAGACACACAGGAGACGAGCGTCGCGGGGGACACCGCGATGATGATGAGGGACGTACGCCGGGGGGCTCGAATCACATTCAATCGAACGTGCGCCGTAAGCCATTATTCCGGCTCTGCTTGAACTACCAGGCATTCGCAGTTGAATCCCACGTGGAGACCGGGCCTGCTGGTAAAGCCCGCTCCCGATGTGGGGCGCTCAATGTGGATACCCAACGTGCAAACTCAACGTGCAAACTCGACGCTTTCCTTTGCTTTGGCCACCACGTTTTCAGCCGTGAAGCCGTACTTCTTCATGAGGAGGTCGCCCGCGGCGGACTCTCCAAAGTGGTCGATGCCGATCACGCGACCTGCGTCGCCGACGATCTCACGCCAACCAAGGGCAGAGCCTGCCTCGATGCTCACACGAGCCTTGAGATCCGTGGGGATGACCGACTCGCGGTACTTTGCGCTCTGACGCTCGAAGAGCTCGCGGCACGGCATCGACACGACACGCGCCTTGATGCCCTCCGCCGCGAGCAGTTCGCGAGCGGCAACACAGTGCTGGACCTCGGAGCCGGTGCCGATCAGGATCACGTCCGCGTTTTCATCCGCACCCGCGAGCACGTAGGCGCCCTTGGCGAAGCCCTCGGCCGAGGTGCCCTCGAGCGTCGGGACGTTCTGACGCGTCAGGATCAGGCCCGCGGGGCGATCCTTGGTCTCCAGCGCGTGCTTCCACGCCCAAGCAGTCTCGTTCGCATCGGCGGGACGCACCACGTCGAGACCGGGAATGGCTCGCAACGTCGCCACGTGTTCGATCGGCTGGTGCGTGGGGCCGTCCTCACCCAGACCAATCGAGTCGTGGGTCCACACGAACGTGGTGGGGATTCCCATGAGGGCGGCGAGCCGCACGGAACCGCGCATGTAGTCGGAGAACACCAGGAACGTGCCGCCATACGCGCGCGTCAGACCGTGGAGCGTGATCCCGTTGAGAATCGTGCCCATGCCAAATTCACGGATGCCAAAGTGAAGCGTGCGGCCGTACCAGCTCGCGTTGGGGTAGGACTTGGTGGCGCGGTGCGGGGGCAAGAACGAGGCCTCGCCGTCCATCGTGGTGTTGTTTGAGCCTGCAAGGTCCGCCGACCCGCCCCACAGCTCGGGAAGCACGGGAGCGAGCGCGGTGAGCACCTTGCCCGACGCGGAGCGCGTCGCGACCGAGGTGCCCACCTCGAACGTGGGCAGGGCATCGGCCCAGTTGGCAGGGAGCTCCTTTGCGAGGAGGCGCTCAAGCAATGCCGCGCGCTCGGGCTGCTCCGACTGCCACTTGGCAAACTCGCCATTCCACTCAGAGTGAGCGGACTGACCACGCTCGCGTGCTTTGAGCGTGTGCTCGAGGACCGCGGGCTCGACGACGAACGACTCGGCGGGATCAAAGCCAAGGGCCGTCTTCATGCCCGCCACCTCGGTGGCTCCCAAAGCCGATCCGTGCACGCCACCCGTGTTTTGCTTGGTTGGCGATGGCCAGCCGATGATCGTGCTGAGCGCGATGAATGAGGGCTTGCCCGTCTCCGCCTTGGCCGCGTGGATGGCCTCCAGCAGAGCGTCGGGGTTCTCCTCGTAGCCTTCGGGCGTGACCCAGTCGACCCGCTGCGTGTGCCAGCCATAGGCCTCGTAACGCTTCAGCACGTCCTCGTCGAAGGCGATGTCCGTCTCATGCTCGATCGAGATCTTGTTGTCGTCCCAAATGACGATGAGGTTGCCAAGTTCCTGCACGGCCGCAATCGCGCTGGCCTCGTGGCTGACGCCCTCTTCGAGGTCACCATCGGAGCAGATGACGTAGATGTGGTGATCGAAGACGGACTCACCTGAGGGGGCATCGGGGTCGAGGAGGCCGCGCTCGCGGCGAGCGGCCATCGCCATTCCCACCGAAGATGCGAGACCGGAACCCAGCGGCCCCGTGGTGATCTCGACTCCAGGGGTGTGGCCGTATTCGGGGTGACCTGGGGTCCGCGAACCCTCGGTGCGCAGCGACTTCAGGTCATCGAGGCTCAAGGGATACCCTGCCGCGAATAGCTGCAGGTAGAGCGTGAGGGAAGAGTGCCCACACGATAAGACAAAGCGGTCGCGCCCAAGCCATGTCGGGTCCGCAGGGTCATGCCTCATCACGTTCTGGAAGAGCAAGTAGGCGGCGGGCGCCAGCGAGATCGCAGTACCTGGGTGGCCGTTGCCGACCTTCTCCACTGCATCGGCAGCGAGGACACGCAGGGTGTCGATCGCGCGGGTGTCCAGGTCAGTCCATCCTGTGGTCACGGTTCTCCCTTAAAGACGAGTTGGGCGGCCCTTCTAGACTAGCGGCGCGCCGGGGCGGAAGAGCGCGATCATGGACCCGCAATTTGCGGTTCCATCGCGATCTACGCAGCTGACGGGCCCAAGCGCGCGGGCTGCGTCGTGCCACGTACAATTGCGCTATGCCGGCAGACGTGACTTCCCCTACCGACATTCCGGCACCTTCGGTGGGACGGGTGTTGCACGCCACGCGACGGCTGAAGGCATACGTCGCCCTCACCAAGCCGCGCATCATCGAATTGCTGCTCATCACGACGCTTCCCACAATGGTGCTGGCAGCGAATGGTTGGCCAGGCCTGTGGTTGATGGCAGCAACGCTCATCGGAGGCACGCTGTCTGCCGGTTCGGCTAACGTCTTCAATAGTTACCTGGACCGTGACATCGACGCGGTGATGAAGCGGACTCAAGGACGGCCACTGGTCACCGGCGCCGTGTCGCCACGCGCCGCGATCGTGTTCGCCTGGGTTCTCGCAGCGATCTCGACCGCGTGGTTCTACTGGATTGTGCCCTCGCCGCTCGCGACCCTGCTTAGCGTGATTGCGATCCTTATTTACACGGTCGGGTACACGATGCTGCTCAAGAGAAGGACCTCCCAGAACATCGTGTGGGGAGGCGCCGCGGGCTGCATGCCGGTTCTCATTGGCTGGGCCGCGGTGACCCAGTCCATCTCACTCACGCCCGTTGTCCTGTTTCTCATCATCTTCTTCTGGACGCCGCCGCACTACTGGCCGCTCGCGCTAAAGTTCCGCTCGGACTACGCGCACGCTGAGGTGCCGATGCTTCCCGTCGTCGCCACGCCGGTCAAGGTGGCCAAGCAGATGATTATCTACGCGGTAGCGATGGGAGTCGTGTCCCTGCTGTTGGTGCCGCTGGCAGGCATGACGTGGATCTATACGGTGCTCGCGCTTGGTTTTGGGGTGTGGTTCATCGGCGGCTGCTACTCGTTGTATCGGCGCACCTTGGACGGGTCAAAGCTCCGTTCGATGCGCCTGTTCCGTGACTCAATCATGTACTTGTCGGTCGTCTTCGGCGCGATCCTTGCCGATCCGTTCTGGCCCGACACGCTCACGGTGTGGCAACGCTAGGGCTCGAGCGAGAGCTCGCCATCTACTTGGCCCACGTCACGGTCGAACGCGGCCTGTCAGCCAATACCGTCTCGGCATACCGCCGCGACCTTTCTCGCTATTGCGCCTTTCTCGGGTCGCGCGGAATCGAGTCTCTCGAGGCCACGCCCTCCCTCGTGGTCGCCGAGTTTGCGGAGGCCATCTCGGCCGGATCCGACACCGGAACCCCCTTGGCTCCTGCATCGGCCGCGCGGACGGTGGTGTCGGTACGGGGTTGGCACCGCTTCGCCGTGGCGGAGGGCTGGGTGGCGGACGACTCCGCGGCGGACGTCAAGCCGCGCGCGACTCCCGTACGGCTTCCCAAGGCGCTGACCACCGACCAAGTTGCGGCGCTGCTCGACGTTGCGGCTCTTGGGGATGGGCCAGGGGCCCTGCGCGACAGGGCCCTTTTGGAGGTGCTGTACGGGTCCGGTGCGCGGATCTCGGAAGCCACGGGCCTCGATGTCGACGATATTGATGTGCGCCAGGGAAGCGAGTCTGTGTTGCTGCGAGGCAAGGGTCGCAAGGAGCGCATCGTGCCGCTCGGCGGCTACGCGCGAGAGGCACTCGACGCGTATCTGGTACGAGCGAGGCCCTCGTTCGCGATGCACGGCAAGGGCACGTCGGCCCTCTTTCTCAATGCCCGCGGAGGGCGTCTCAGCAGGCAAAGCGGTTGGACGATTCTCAAGGCGGCTGCGGAGCGGGCAGGAGTGGGCGATATTTCCCCTCACACCCTGAGGCACTCGTTCGCAACGCACTTGCTGCGAGGAGGAGCCGACATCCGTGTTGTCCAAGAACTGCTCGGACACGCGTCAGTGACGACCACGCAGATCTACACGTATGTCACGAGGGACGCCTTACGCGAGGTGTACCAGACGGCACACCCGCGTGCCCTCGACAAGCCAATGCCACGTCCGGAGTAAGGTGAGGCCCGTGACCGAGTTTGATGTACCGCCGCCCCTGAGTGGAACCGGCCCGGCCCGCATCATTGCGATGTGCAATCAAAAGGGCGGGGTGGGCAAAACCACCACGGCCGTGAATCTTGCAGCGGCCCTCGCCATGTACGGACGGAAGGTGCTGCTGGTCGACTTCGACCCACAAGGCGCCGCGTCGGCCAACCTGCGAGTGAACTCGAATGAGTTCGAGACCACGGTGTACGACCTGTTGCTCAGTTCGAAGATCCAAACGAAAGACGTCATCGTGTCCACGGCAGTCGAGGGCCTGTACGTGCTTCCCGCCAACATCGACCTGTCGGCGGCCGAGGTACAGCTTGTTGGCGAGGTGGCGCGCGAGAGCGCCTTGGCTCGAGCCTTGCGCCCCATCGTCGACGACTACGACGTGATTCTCATCGATTGCCAGCCCTCACTCGGACTCTTGACAGTGAACGCGCTTGTCGCGGCTCACGGCGTCGTGATTCCGTTGGCCTGTGAGTTCTTCGCGATGCGCGGCGTGGCCTTGCTGGTCGACACGGTGGGGAAGGTTCAGGACCGCCTGAACCCGCGACTCACACTCGACGCGATCGTTCCCACGATGTATGACGCCCGCACCCTGCACGCTCAAGAGGTCGTCACGCGCGTGCGCGAGGCCTTCGGTGATCGCGTGACCCAGACCATGATCGGCCGCACCATCAAGTTCCCAGACGCAACGGTCGCAGCGGAGCCGATCCTGACGTTCGCCCCGACGCACGCGGGTTCCGAGCAATACCGCCAGTTGGCGCGCGAGCTCGTTGCCCGCGGGGTCACGGCCTGACGTGACCACCTCCGTCGACGGGACGAAGTCGTCCTTCGAGGTGTCCTTGCCCAACTTCTCTGGGCCGTTCGACCTGCTCCTGAGCCTGATCGCCAAGCACGAGGTGGAGATCACTGATGTAGCACTGTCGCTCGTGACCGACGACTTTTTGGCTGTTGTTCGCAACCGGGACGTCGAGTGGGACCTTTCGGTCGCATCCGAGTTTTTGGTGGTCGCCGCGACCCTGTTGGACCTCAAGGCGGCAAGGCTGTTGCCGCAAGGTGAGGTCGAGGACGCCGAGGACTGGGCGCTCTTTGAGGCGCGCGACCTGCTGTTCGCGAGGCTTCTTCAGTACCGCGCGTTCAAGGAGGTCGCCTCGAGCCTCCAGGCAATGTTCGCCGCGCCGCGCCGCGTACCGCGCGACGTCCCCCTCGAGCCCCACTTTGCAATGCTGCTTCCCGAATTGGTGTGGAGGGCGTCTGCGGATGACCTCGCGCGTATGGCCGCGCACGCACTCACGCGCACACCGCCGGAATCAAGAGTGTCGCTCGCGCACTTGCACAATCCGCAGGTGAGCGTAAGGGAGCAGGCCGCTATCGTGTCGACCCGGCTCCAGCGCCACGGGGCCGCGACGTTCCGCTCCCTGGTGGCCGATGCCGAACATGTGGGCGTCGTCGTCGCCAGGTTCCTTGCCTTGCTTGAGTTGTTTCGTGAGTCCGCGGTCGCTTTTGAGCAGGTACGCTCGCTCGGCGAGCTCACCATTCGGTGGACTGGGTCTGTCGACGACGTCGAGGTGAGCGGCGAGTTCGACGCAGTGGTGGAAGGAACGGACGAGTAATGCAGCACCTCCACGCAGGAATCGAAGCCATCTTGATGGTGGTCGACGAGCCGGTGAGCCCTGTCGACCTCGCGACCGCACTCGACGTGCCAGAGCCGGAGGTCGTCGCCGCGCTGCGGGCATTGCGCGACGACTACGCCAACCCGGACGCCCCGCGCGGCTTTGAGTTGCGTGAGGTCGCAGGCGGCTGGCGCGTCTACTCCTCGTCCCTTTTTGCCGACGTGGTGGGCGTGTTCATCGTCGAGGGACAGTCCGCGCGTCTGTCTCAAGCCGCATTGGAGACGCTCGCCGTGGTCGCTTATCGCCAACCCGTCACACGCGGACAGGTTTCGCAGATCCGCGGCGTTAACGTTGACTCAGTGATGAAGACGTTAGGTGTCAGGGGATTGGTGACCGAGGTGGGGGAGGCCTCTGGTGCAGTGTTGTACGGGACGACGACGGAGTTCTTGGAGCGGGTTGGGCTTGAATCGCTCGATGCGCTGCCTCCTTTGGCGCCCTACCTTCCGGACTTAGCAGATGTGGACGAGGCGAACTGATGGCTGACCTATCGATCTACCGGCCGGAGGGTACGCGCCTGCAGAAGGTGCTCGCCCAGGCTGGCGTGGGTTCTCGCCGCAAGTGCGAGGAGCTCATCGAGGCGGGCGCAGTGACCGTCAACGGGCAGGTGGTTGATGAACTCGGCGTACGTATCAATCCCGACGAGTGCGTCATCGAGGTACTCGGCAAGCGAGTCTCGGTTGATGCGAGCCTCATCACGGTGGTGCTCAACAAGCCAAAGGGCGTCGTGAGCACGATGTCCGACCCCGAAGGCCGCCCCGCGCTCGACAGGTACGTCACCGGCTTTGACGAGCGGCTCTTCCATGTGGGCAGGCTCGACGCCGACACGACGGGCGTGCTCTTGCTGACGAACGACGGCGAGCTGGCCAACAAGCTTGCTCATCCCACGCATGGGGTGTCGAAGGTCTATGTGGCCAAGGTCCAGGGCCATGTCACCAAGGGCCTGCGCACCCAGCTGTGCCAAGGGGTCGAGCTCGACGATGGTCCCACGCGCGCGATGGAATGTCGCATCATCGACGCAGGGGACACCGCCTCGCTGGTTGAGGTGGAGATGCACGAGGGACGCAACCGCATCGTGAGGCGCATGTTTGACGCCGTAGGACATCCCGTGATCGACCTCGTGAGGACGCGCTTCGGCTCCGTCACCCTTGGAAATCTGCAACCTGGAGAGATGCGCACCCTGACCAATGCCGAGATTGGCGAGCTTCAAAAGGCCGCCGGACTCTAGTGGCTCGTCCGTTCGCGACGGCGAGCGACCGGTAGCATGTGCGCATGGCCGTTCGTGCAATTAGGGGAGCAACCACGCTTGAGCGTGATGAGCGAGACCACCTGCACGCGCGCACTCAAGAGCTGGTCGAGGCGATGCTTCAAGGGAACGAACTTACGTCCCGCGATGTGATTTCTGTGTTCTTCACGTGCACCCCCGACATCGTCAGCGACTTCCCTGCCGCGGCCGCCAGGCAGTTGGGTTTTGGCGCAGTGCCGCTCATGTGCGCTCAAGAGATGGCGGTTCCCGGCGCACTGCGCATGGTCGTGCGGGTCATGATGCACACCGAGATGGAACGCCCCCGCGACATGGTCGCTCACGTGTACCTCCACGAGGCCGTGTCACTCAGGCGGGATCTCGCCCAGTAATGACCACCACGCCGCTCACCCACATCGTTGGGGCGGGTCTCATCGGCGCGTCCATCGGAATTGGTCTCAGCGCCGAGGGATGGCGCGTCACGATCTCGGATGCCGACCCTGAGACCGAGCTTCTTGCACGCAGCATCGGCGCTGGAGGTGCACCTGGCAGCGCTCAACCTGGCCTTGTCATCGTCGCCACACCGCCAGGAGTGACTCCCGATGTGGTGTCGCACGCCCTCAACACGTGGCCGAATGCGGTGGTCGTGGATGTGGCGAGCGTCAAAGCCCCCATCGCCGCGGTTGCCGCGCGCTCGGGCCAGGGCCACCGCTACGTGGGTTCGCACCCCATGGCCGGCCGCGAGATATCGGGCGCGATGGCCGCTCAGGGCGACCTGTTCAGGGCTCGCCCCTGGGTGATCTGTCCTGGACTTGCCTCGCAGGAGGCCGTCGCGATGGTCCGTCGCGTAGCCAATGCCCTCTTCGGCGATGTGGTGGAGATGGACGCCGAGGCGCACGACAGGGCCGTGGCGAGGGTCTCACACGCTCCGCAGGCCGCCGCGTCCGCCGTGGCGGCAGCGCTTGGGCCGTTGGGAGCGGACGACGTTGCTCTCGCGGGCCAGGGGTTGCGCGATGTCACGCGCATCGCGGCGTCGCACCCCGCCATGTGGGCTGACATCGCCCGCCTCAACAAGCCATCGTTGGTCGAGACGCTCGATCACATCGTTGCCGAACTCGATGCGGTGCGAAAGGCAGACGACATCGGGGCGGCGATGACCGCTCTGATCGACCGCGGCAGGCGCGAGGTCGCGCGCATCCCTGGCAAGCATGGGGGAGCGAAGCGCGAGTGGGAGGCGGTCACCGTGATCGTTCCCGACCGCCCTGGACACCTGGTGCGCTTGCTGTCCGATGCCGCCGCAGTGGGGGTTAACGTCGAGGACATATCGATCGAGCATTCACCGCGTCAACCGGTGGGTCTCACCAC
>JAYTGI010000329.1:0-3755 GCA_043733605.1 Demequina sp.
AGCGCGGCCGCATAGATCGCGTAGAAGCCATACGCTCGGCTGAGAAGCCCCATGTCGCGCACGGTGGTCGCGAGCGGAGTGAACGAACGCGTCACGTGATTGACGGGGGGTTGGGTTGCTCTCGGAGCTGAGGCAGTCATTGCTCTCCTGAGGGTCGAACGGGGACTTCCCACCAGGACATGTGAGCTCTCGCTCGCGGTGCGAATGACCCTTACCCTACGGCACCGTAGGTTGGGAGTCACGGGTTTGAGGTGAAAACCCCTCTCGCGGGTGAGGCCGCTTGGCGCAGGGTCCTGGGTAGGGTCCCGCCGTGATTCTCGCGATCCTTGCCACCGTCATCGGCCTGGCGGTGCTCGTGTGGAGCGACGATCGATTCGTCGACGGCGCCGCTGCGCTGACGCGATACCTCGGTATGCCAGCGCTCTTAGTGGGAATACTCGTCATCGGGTTGGGCGCATCCGCGCCCGAAATCGTTGTCTCCCCATTCGCCGCGGCGGGCGGCCAACCCGAGTTGGCCTTCGGGAACGCAGTGGGTTCCAACATCGCCAACATCGGCGCGATTCTTGGCGTGACCGCGTTGGTGACCGCGTCGTCGCGCATAGGGGAATCCCGTGCTGCTGGTCGCCGCGAATGCGACGTACGTGGCCTCGATTTTCGCTTCCGCTTAGCGACCCGCCTGCCGAGTCAGAATCGGGCGCTTATCCTGTCGCTATGCCCTCAGATCGCCCCGCCCTCGGCCTCTACGGGCTCTGCAAGACATTCGGCCGCACCGTTGCGGTCGACGGTATCGACCTGGAGATTCCCGCAGGCTCCTTTTACGGGCTCTTGGGACCAAACGGCGCGGGCAAGACGACGACCCTCTCGATGGCGACGGGACTGCTCACGCCCGATGCAGGCGTCATCACCGTCAACGGCGTCGACCTGTGGAAGAACCCAGGCATTGCCAAGCCGATGCTCGGCGTGCTCCCAGATGGCCTGCGCACCTTTGATCGCCTCACGGGTTCCGAACTGATCTCGTATGCGGGAATTTTGAGGGGCCTCGATCCGGACGTGGTGAGGGAGCGCAGGGACGACCTGCTCGCCGCCCTCGATCTGGCCGCGGCAGGAGGCACGCTCGTCACCGACTTCTCGGCGGGAATGGCCAAAAAGATCGGTCTCGCCTGCGCGTTGGTGCACGCGCCTAGCGTGCTCGTCCTGGATGAGCCGTTCGAGGCCGTCGACCCCGTGTCGGCCACTGGGATCAGGACAATCCTGAAGTCCTTCGTCTCTTCGGGCGGAACCGTCGTGATCTCGTCTCACGTCATGGCTCTAGTCGAAAGACTGTGCGACCGGGTGGCCATCATCGCGGCGGGGAAGGTCTTGGCAGAGGGCTCGCTCGACGACGTGCGGGGAAGCGGGGATCTCGAGGCGCGCTTCGTAGAGCTCGTGGGGGACACGAGCGAACAAAGGGACCTCACGTGGTTGCGGCAATCCTGAGCCTGAGGTGGCGGATTCTGGTCCACCAATTTCAGCGTGACTGGTGGAGACTGCTCTTTGTCGCCGCCGGAGGGATCTGGGCGATCTCCATCGTGCCCGCACTCTTCGTGGGCAGCGCGGCGCTGAGCACCAACGCCTTTGACGTCAAACGAGATGCTCTGGTTGCCGTTTCGGCTCTTGTTGGCTTGGCCTGGGTCGCCGTGCCGCTGCTCGCCACAGGGGTCGACGACTCTCTCGATCCCGCGCGATTTGCTCCTTGGGGGATTGAGCCCAAGCGTCTCATGCCAGGACTCACGGTCGCAGCGTTCTCGACGATTCCCGCGATCTTCTTCGTCACCGTCGCCCTGACGATGGCCGCGACATGGCGCGGCGAGGACCGGCAGGCCGTCGTGCTGGTCGTGGCGGGAGTAGGTGGGGTGCTCACGGCGATGACCTGGGTGTTCTCGGCCCGAGTCGCGACCCTGTGGGCGGTGCGCCTTCTTGCGACGCGATGGGCCAAGTTTGTCATCGCTGCGTTCACGGTCGTGGTCGTCGCGGTGCTCGCTGCGGCCGTCCTCGTGGTGCGTGCAGAGGGCCTTGAGGAAGCGTTGTCGAACGAGGTCGCCGTCTTGCTGACGCAAATCGGGCGCACTCCCATCGGGGCGGGACTGGCCGCACCCGCATCAATTGTCGTTGGCAACGAGTGGGGCGCCGTGTGGCGACTCTCGATCGTGGCGGCGTGGGCCATTCTGCTTCATTTTGCGTGGCGCGATGCGGTCGCTCATGCGCTTGTCCACCCCGAGGCTCGTGGGGCAGGGGTCCGGCGCAACCGCGACGCGATCCTCGCATCGGGGCAGCGAAAAGGACGGATCTGGTCGCTCGTCCGCCCCGTGACTAGGGCCGTGCTCGCGCGGACGGCCCGATCATGGCGTACCGACCCTCGGTACATCGCGCAGCTTGTGGGGGCGTTGGTCTTTCCCGTCATGATCGGTGGACTGGCGTTCATCTTTGCCGGTAACAACCAGGTGTGGATGGCCGCACTGCCTGTTGTCCTGGGGGTCACGATTGGCTGGGGCCGCCATAATGACCTCGCGTATGACTCGAGTGGCGCATGGCTTGACATCGTCAGCGGAGTGCCAGGTGCGGACATCCTCGCTGGGCGTCTCTTGGGCGTGGTGCTGTGGGCAGGTCCAGCGGTGGTGGCCGTGAGCGCCGCGGTGGCCGGTCTTGCCGGCAGGTGGGATGTCTTTCCGGCGGTGGCCGCGACTGCTTTGGGAACGCTCGGGGTCGCGCTCGGCGTGGCCTCGATCACGTCGGTGTTGATGCCCTACCGCGTCCCTGCGCCAGGCGAGAGTCCCTTCGGCGCGGACGCGGGCTCGATTGGGGCGAGTCTTGCGGGCCAAGTGGTGTCGTCCGTTGGCACCGGGTTCATCGTCCCTTTCATCGTGGCACCGCTGGTGTGCGCGTTTCTCTGGGGAGGCGCATGGTGGCCGTTGTGCATCGTGTGGGGGCCGCTCGCGGGTGGGGCGATTGCGTGGTGGGGAACGTCGCTTGGCGGCCGAAGGTATGACGCGCGATCCGGTCGGCTCATCGGCGCCGTTGGCTGACCCTCGAACCTGGCGCGCGAGCGTTTACGATGGTGGCATGACGGTGACTCCAGATGCCCCGACCACAGGCGGCTCCTTGTCCACGGTGGAACGCACGAGCGAGCGTGAGCTCGTTGAACCGGGTGATGGTGAGCGGTTCTCTCACTACGTGCGCAAGGAGAAGATCCTCGAATCCGCGATGACGGGTGAACCCGTGATTGCCCTATGCGGGAAGGTGTGGAGGCCCAATAGGGACCCACAGAAATTCCCAGTGTGCCCCGCGTGCAAGGAAATCATCGACGGCAGGTTCGGCCCGGACGGCGACGGCGGCGAGTAGGTTTTACCGCCGACACCCACGGCGGCGACTACATTCCTTTCACGTGGCGGGTCGGTGCGGCCTTACCCTGAGGGCGTGTCAACCCAACCCCTCAGCGCGACCGACGTCGATGTCGCGACCCGGACAGACGATGTGTGGGTCACCTTGGTGTGGAACGATCCCGTCAACCTCATGTCGTACGTGACGCACGTCTTCCAGTCGTACTTTGGATGGACTCGCGAAGAGGCGGAGCGCCGCATGCGGGAGGTCCACGAGCTCGGCAAAACCGTCGTGTCGTCGGGGGGCCGCGAACACATGGAGGTCGACGTTCAGGCCATGCACTCGTACGGGCTATGGGCGACGTTGCGCAGGAGCGGCACATGAGGGGCTTCCAAGAG
>JAYTGI010000330.1:0-3754 GCA_043733605.1 Demequina sp.
ACCACGTGATTGTTGGTGAGGATGTAGCCATCGGCCCGGATGATGATTCCCGAACCGGTCGCCGCTCCCGTCTCTGTCTTGGTCTCAATCTGCACCACAGACGGCAATGCGGCATGCGCGACGGCGGCAACCGAACCAATGGCGGGCTGAGCGGTTCCAGTCGTCGAAGACACCGGCAGGGTCGCGACCTGCGCCTGCGCCGAGTCGGAAGGGCCCCATTGCTGCCAGGCCGCCGCGCCACCGACGCCGCCGGCCGTGCCGACGACAAGCGCCATGGCGGCCAGTCCCGCTACGACGCCCTTGCGACTGCGCTGCGGACGCGAGTGGCCCGCTGGGACCACAGGGACCGTGTAGTCGACGGACATGATCGGAGGGGCGGCTGGCGGACCAAAGAGAGCATCCGCCCCTGCCTCGCCTGGCGGGGCGGGGATGGCGCCGTGGGAGGCGTCGGGAGTTGGCAACGTGGCGGCCGCGTCGTCCACCTTCACGGTGCCACGGGAAGAGGGTACTTCTTGGGGTTCGTCAGGGGATGCGAACAGTTGGGACATGGTTCCTCCTAGGGGTGCACCGCGCCCGCAAGGGTGGAGAATCCCTGGGCGACGCGGTCTGCGAAACCGGGGTCTGAGGCGGAGGGAAACTCCTCCGCGACCGACTCCAGTGTGGTGAGAGAGCACTCGCAGGACAGCGCAACGACAACGTCGCCGGTCTGCCAGACCACGGTCGAGGAGTAACCCGGTATTGATTCCACGACAAACACTTCTGCGTTCTTGACGGCTGCCACCGACATCTGAGCGGTGGCGCTCGACGACAGGTGCCCGTGTTCTTGAACCACGGTCACCTGCTGCGCATCTGCGCCAGCCAGGATCGTTGCGACTAACACGAGACCGCCATCTCGACGTTGAACGACGCTCGCTTCAACGGGAATGATGTGGGATGTCGAGAAGTCGGGGTGAATCCAGGACTGCAGCATCTCCCCCGAGCGCATCTCTTGGGTATTCGCGTATGCAACCGGCGCGGCTCCGCCCTCACGAGGGGCGGTAAGAGCGAGGGTGACCTCGTCGGGAGCGCCCACTTGCCACGCGACGCCCACAAGAACCACAGCGATGACGACAAGCGTGGCCGCGGCAATCACGGGGGCCCTGCGAACGGGCTGGCGCGGCTTGTGACTCAGCGACGCGTCGCCCGCGGCGATCTCGGCGATGCGCTCCCTGTCCAGCAACCTCTGCGCGAAGCGCATGTCGATTCCGGCTTGGGAACTGATGAGTGCGTCACGTGCTTCCTTGAGTTCGTGAAAGCGGCTCGCGCAATCTTCGCACTCACCCAAGTGCGCCATGGCCGCGTACGCTTTGTCCCCACGGAGCCTGCTGTCGAGCAGATCGTGGATCGACTCACCGAGGTGCTTCGAGCTCACGGCCCGCCTCGAGTGGGTGCGTGATGAGCCAGAGACTCGCGCAACCGCGCCCTCGCGCGTGACAGCCGCGAGCGAACCGTCCCCAACTTGATCCCAAGGGTGACGGCGATCTCCTCGTAAGAGAGGCCTTCAATGTCGGACAACACGACGGCCGCCCTGTATTCGGGCGGAAGATCGGCGAGCGCCTCGATGATGTCGGCGCCCATGTGGCCCATCTCGAAGGCGTCCTCAGGCTGGCCAGAACGCTCCACGCGATCGAAACTCGCGGACGTCGCCACAGCGCCGTCGTCGTCGGCCATGAAGTCGAAGCGGATGCGGGCCTTGCGTCGCATCTTGTCGAGGAACAGGTTGGTGGTGATGCGGTGCAGCCAGCCTTCAAACGTCCCTGGCGTGTACTGAGACAAGGAGTTAAAAACTCGGACGAACACGTCCTGAGTAAGGTCTTCCGCGTCGTGCTGGTTACCGGTCAGGTGATACGCCAACCGGTACACCCTGGACGCGTGCTTCTCGACGATTGCCTGCCACGTGAGGTCGTCAGGCGTCGCTGTAGTGCACTCCACTGAGGAAGCGGTCACCGCAGATGTCATGCTCATACGTCAGCCTCCTTCACGGCTCAAGAACGTTCTGCCTACGTTCTATGTTCCCACGTGCGAGCCGCAAGGCAACCTCCCTATGTCCCCGTTACGATCAATCAAGGAGGTTCCATGACTATCGATCCCGCAATCGAGGCGTTTGCCGACGACTTTGCGCGCGAGGACGAGGTGCTCCTAGCCGCCCGTGACATTGCGGACGACCTCGGTGTCGAGCCCTTGACTCCCGGCGCGGGCGCGGCGCTCACTGTGCTCACCATGGCCGCTCATCCCAAGACGATCGTGGAGATCGGCACCGGGGTGGGAGTGTCTGGAATCTACCTGCTTCGGGGCATGCATCCCGCGGGCGTACTTACCTCGATCGACGTCGAACCCGAGCATCACAAGGCCGCTCGAGCCTCGTTCGCCGCGGCCGGCTTCGCTCCTGAACGCGTGCGCCTCATTACGGGCAGAGCCCTCGACGTGTTGCCGCGTTTGACGGATGGCGGGTACGACCTGGTGCTTATCGATGGAAAGCGGACCGAGTTTCCCGCTTGCCTTGACGAGGCCCGCAGGCTTGTGCGCCCTGGCGGAATGATCGTGGTCGCCCACGCCCTTGCGCGAGGCAGGGTGGCAGATCCCGCTCAGAGGGACCCGGAAACCACCGCTGTGAGGGAAGCGCTGCGTTCCGTACGCCGCACCGAAGACGAAACCTCGTCGTTGATTCCGATTGGCGACGGGTTGCTGGTCATCATCGTTGGCGGCTAGCCACCACTTACTACTTGATGGGGTTAATGGCGCCCAAGAGGGTGTCGCCAAGCGCCCTGACCTCGTCGGCATTGAGCTCGACGACGAGCCTGCCTCCGCCCTCAAGCGGAAGTCTCAGAACATAGCCGCGTCCCTCCTTCACGACCTCCATGGGGCCGTCACCGGTGCGGGGCTTCATTGCAGCCATGCGGGGGTACTCCTTGCGCTGATGTGGGCAACTATTGCTGAACGCCGATCCCATTCTACGGGGATTGCGGCCGGTTCCCTAACGTCTAACGGTCAAGCGGACCGGGCTCATGACCCCGATTGTGGCTCGATCGCAGGTAGTGCGGAACTCACGACGTACGCGATGGCCTCATCCACATCGTCCGTAACCATAATGAGGTCCAGGTCTGAGGGGCTGATCTTTCCGTCCACCGCGACGACGTCTCGCAACCACGCGACCAGTCCGTCCCAATACGCGTGACCAAACAGCACGATCGGGAAACGCGTGATGGTCTTGGTTTGGACCAGCGTGAGCGATTCAAAGAGCTCATCAAAGGTGCCAAAACCTCCTGGCAGCACGATGAAGCCTTGCGCGTACTTGACGAACATCGTCTTTCGCACAAAGAAGTAGCGGAAGTTCATTCCGAGGTTCACATACGCATTGACACCCTGCTCGTGGGGAAGCTCGATTCCCAGGCCGATGGAAAGCCCGCCGGCCTCTGACGCGCCCTTGTTGGCGGCCTCCATGACTCCTGGACCACCGCCTGTGATGACAGCGAAGCCTTGCCCGACCAGTTTCGCGCCGATCTCGACGGCGGCCTCGTAGTCAACTGCGCCGGGCTTAGATCGGGCCGACCCAAAGACCGAGATCGCGGCGCCGACCTCCGCCAATGCGCCAAAGCCCTCGACAAACTCGCTCTGGATGCGCATGACCCTCCACGGATCGCCGTGCACCCAATCCGGGGTGTCTTGCGGCTCGAGCAGTCGCCCCGACGTGGTGGTCGTCGGGACGTTCTTGCCT
>JAYTGI010000331.1:0-3750 GCA_043733605.1 Demequina sp.
CTGAGCGGATTGGCCGCGATCGTGGCGGCGGATGCGGCCGCCGATTTCTCCTGAAGGCACTGGCGGAGAGAGACTGTCGTCATGACCGAAAGTCCCGAAGGTTTTACCCTGTTTAGTGTCCTCGATGGTGGCGGTTTTGAGGCCGACGTTGACGCGGCGGTGGCCGCTTTCGACGGCCTCGTCGGCGCATGGGAGCGTCGAGAGGTGGTGCTGCGCGGCGTGTACGACGTCTCCGGGCTACGTGCCGATGGCACCGTCATGCTTTGGCTACACGGCCCGCGACTCGAGGACCTCCAGGAGGCGCTGCGAGCCCTCCGTGCCACCGCGCTGCTTGACGGCGCGCGCCTGACCTGGTCGGCCGCAGGAGTGCACAGGGCCGCGGAATTCAACCGTGCCCACGTTCCCGGCTTCTTGCGCGGCGAGAGAGCGAGAAATTGGCTCACTGTGTACCCGTTCGTTCGCTCCTACGACTGGTACCTATTGCCGGAGGAGGAGCGCTCGCGGATGCTGCGCGAGCACGGCGTCAAGGGAGCGGCGTTCAAGGGCGTGGTCGCCAATACCGTCGCGGCCTTCGCCCTAGGCGACTACGAGTGGCTGCTTCCCATGGAGGCGGACGAGGTCACCGATCTGGTCGACATGATGCGCGACCTCAGGTACACGGAGGCCCGCCGCCATGTGCGCGAAGAACTGCCGTTCTACACCGGACGACGAGTGACCACTCGCGAGGCCGCTGAAGTGCTCGGCTCATGACGGACACGCTTCCCCCTCTCGCGGCCTCGGGGCGTGTGGTCGCCCCGACAGAGTACGACTGCATCCTGCTGGCGGGTTTCGGCGGTCCGGAAGGGCAGGACGATGTCATCCCGTACTTGCGCAATGTCACGCGCGGCAGGGGAGTGCCCGACGAGCGGCTCGAGGAGGTCGCGCACCACTATCGCCACTTCGGGGGCATCAGCCCCATCAATCAACAAAACCGCGAGCTCAAGGTGGCGCTCGAGGCCGAGATCTCCGCACGCGGGCTCGACCTGCCCGTCTATTGGGGGAACCGCTTTTGGGCCCCATACTTCGCCGAGGCACTGCGTGAGCTTCACGCGGATGGTCACCGGCGCGTGCTCGTGCTCGTGACCACGGCGTTTTCGAGCTACTCCGGATGCCGCGCGTATCGCGAGGACATCGCCGCGGCGCTCGCACAGACGGGGCTCGACGGCGAACTCGTGCTCGACAAGGTGCGCCAGTACTTCGACCACCCAGGCTTCGTAGAGCCCAACATCGATGCGGTGCGTGGGGGACTGTGCGCACTCGCGGCCGAGGGCAACGGTGCGAGGCCGCACGTGATGTTTGCGACGCACTCGATTCCCTCCTCGGCGGCCGATGCCTCCGGGCCGCGAGAGTCGCGTCCAGACGGGACGCCGGTGCCTGTGGGTGGCGGTGAGGAGTGGAACGCGGGCGGCGGCTGGTACGCCGAGCAACAGCGCGCGATCGCGGCCTTGGTGATGGATGCCGTGGCCGATCAGTTCCCCGGTGTCAACTGGTCGCTCGTCTACCAGTCGCGATCGGGTGACCCCAGTGTGCCGTGGCTTGAGCCCGACATTAACCTGGCTATCGAGGCGCTCGATGCGGGCGTCAGCGGGCTGGTGATCTCACCGCTCGGCTTCGTGAGTGACCACATGGAGGTCGCATGGGACCTGGACAACGAGGCGCTCGAGACGTGCCACAAGCGCGGCCTCGCGGCCGTGCGCGTTCCCACGGTTGGCATCGACCCGCGCTTCGTCTTGGGGCTGGTGGACCTGCTCCAGGAGCGTCACGTCGCGGTCGGCTCGACGCCGTTGGAGCGGCGGTCGCTCACCGACATCGGGCCTTGGCAAGACCTGTGCCCCACGGACTGTTGCCTTGGACGCGGCGCCAAGCCGACGATCGCGTCGGCCGGCTGACGGCTCAGCCCCTCGTCGGGCTCCTACTTCCCTGATGCCGCTTCCACGAACGCCTTGCGGGGCTCGTGGAGCCTCCCCATCGACACGAGGTCGCGCCGGAAGAACACCGCTGCCGTCCAGTCGAGGGCGATCCGTGCCTTGCGATTGAAGGTGGGGATTTGCATGAGGTGGTAGGTCCGATGCATGAACCAGGCGGGCCAGCCGCGGAGTTTGATTCCCAGGATGTTCGCCACGCCCTTGTTGAGGCCAAGGGACGCAACCAGACCGAGGTGCTTGTGGCTGTACTCCTTGAGCGGGCGGCCCGCGAGGTGGTGTGCCATGTTCTTTCCCAACAGACGTGCCTGGCGGACGGCGTGCTGGGCGCTCGGCGCGCAATACGCCGGTTGCTCTTTGGTGAGGTCGGGAATCTGGGCGCAGTCTCCGGCGGCCCATGCCGACGCGACCACTTCGCCATCTTCCGTGGCCACCTGGAGCGTCGGCAAGGCGATGAGGTGCCCTTTGGGGCCCAGCGGGAGGTCTGACGCCGCGAGAGCAGGCGAGGGCTTGACCCCGGCGGTCCACACCACGGTGTCCGCATCGAAGGTCTCGCCGTTCGAGAGCTCGATGTGGCCATCAATGCAACTCTCGAGTCGGGTATTCCTGAGCACCCGCATACCGCGAGACTCGAGCTCGCGCACGGTGTAGTCGCCCATCTCAGGGCCCATCTCGGGAAGGATGCGGTCCGCGGCTTCCACCATCACGAAGTGGAAGTTATCCGGCGTGAGCTCTGGGTAGTCCCGCAGCGCCGCGCGCGCCATGTCCTCCGTTTCCGCGAAGGCCTCGACACCCGCAAAGCCGCCACCCACAAACACGAAGGTGAGCAGCCGCGCGCGCAGTTCGGGATCGGAAGTGGTCGCCGCCCTGGCGATCCGTCCGAGCACCCTGTTGCGCAGGTTGATGGCCTCCTCGACGTACTTGAAGCCGATGCCGAATTCGGCGAGCCCGGGGATGGGCAGTGTGCGTGACACGGAGCCAAGGGCGACGACGATCTCGTCGTACGCGACGGTGAGGGTGTCTCCAAAGTCGGTTGTTGCGGTGACGGAGCGATCCGCGTGGCGAATCGAGGTGACCTTGGCCTGCAGCACCTTGATTCCCTTGAGCTCTCGCCTCAGCGGCACCACCGCGTGCCGCGGCTCGATCGACCCTGCCGCCGCCTCAGGGAGAAACGGCTGATACGTCATGTAAGGTCTGCGGTCGAGCACCGTGATGTCGACCCGGCCACGGGCCTTTCGCTTCAGGGTCAGCGCGGCGTACAGCCCGACGTAGCCGCCTCCCAGGATGAGAACTCGGGTGCGTGACATGGGACACCTCCTTCCCAGTCCAACCCAGGAGCACCCGGCAGTGTTCCCGCGCTGTACCACCGCGGCGACGGCATTTCGGGGCTCATTGCCGGCGTGCGGCACCGCGTGGGGTGTCCCCGACTAGCGCTCTCCGGTCATAGTCGTGACGTCGAGAAGTGCATCGAGTTGATCCATCGTGACCTCGCCGCGCTCCACAAAACCGAGGTCGATGGTCGCCTCGCGCACCGTGAGACCGGCCTTCACGGAGTGCTTGGCGATCTTCGCGGCGTTCTCGTAGCCGATGACCCTGTTGAGCGGGGTGACGATGCTCGGCGAGGCCTCGGCGTACCGCCTCGCACGTTCAACATTCGCGGTGATGCCCGCCACGGTGCGGTCTGCGAGGACATTCGATGCGTTCGCCAGCAGGTTCATCGACTCGAGCAGGCCCAGTGCCATGACAGGGATCTGGACATTGAGCTCGAAGGCACCCGATGCTCCCGCCC
>JAYTGI010000332.1:0-3749 GCA_043733605.1 Demequina sp.
GAGCAGGACACTCGGGGTGCCGATTTCGGTGCAGGCGTGAGCGAGCGTGCACACCAGATCTCCGGAAATGCGAACGGCCACGCGAAAGAGAACGCGAACGGAAATGCGAACGGCCACGCGAAAGAGAACGCGGACGGCACCGCGAACGGCACCGCGAAGGAGAACGGCACCGCGAAGGAGAACGCGAACGGCAACGCGAACGCGAACGGCCACGCGAAAGAGAGCGCGAACGCCACCGACGACGCGACCGATGACGCGACCGATGACGCCACAGGCGGAACGAACGACGGCGCCGTCGACGATAGTCGCTCCAAGGCTGCTGTGGACCCGGGCAGCCAAGGAAAGGCCCCCGAAACGCGCGGTGCTCCCGACACGACGGTCGGCAGGCCCTAGGCGAAATCCGCCATCGGAACCACGAACTCAGCCCCCGCTTCGGCGGGGGCTTTGTCGTGTAACGAGCTGTTTCCGCGCGGCCGCTTCCTGTGAAGTCGGCGACGCGCGGCTCGATTCGGGTCGACTCGATTCGATGAGAGCGCGATCACTGATACCCTCTCGGGCAAGCGAGACCCCATCTGAGGCAGCGCAGGAGTGACGAGGAAGTCATCATGGGAGTGCGCCGAATCTATCGACGAGGCGCGCTCGTCTCGGTCGTTTCCCTGAGCATCGGAGTGGCTGGTGCGTCGAGTTTCGCTGCCACAAATCCGAGCGCAGCCGACTTCGATGACGCTGAGAACCTGGTGAAGAACCCCGCGTTCGACACCGACTTCCAGGGGTGGAGCGCATACGGGCTGGCGGGCGAGGTGGCGGACGGCGTCTACTGTGGCGGCTACTCCGGCCCAAACGCCAACGAGTACGACTCGGGCTTTGGTTTCAACGGCATGGTGTTGCCCGCGGGTGACTATTTCGCGTCCTTCGACGCGAAGGCGGACGTGCCTTACGTCGCGCTGGTCCAGCAGAGCGGCGGCGATTGGGCTCGCCTTGGCACGCTGGACGTGCCCGCGACGGACCAGATGACGCACTATGAGATGAGCTTCCACACGGACACTCCGTTCCCTCACGGCGAGTATCACTTCCACCTCGGTACGACATCCGGCGGCGCGCACACGTTCTGCGTCGACAACGCGGTGCTCAAGGTCCACCCCACGAACTACGCAGTTGGCGGCAGCTTTGACGGCGAGGTGGGCGGATGGAGCGTGAACGGCGCAAGCGCGAACGTCACCGATGCCGGCGTCTGTCTCACCGTGCCCGAGGGCACGACGGCGAGCGGCGATGTGTCGCTTCGCCTCGAGGGCATCACGCTTCCCGAGTTCGACTACACCGTGCACTACGACGCCTCTGGCGCAGGCGCGCCTGTGCGCGCCGTCGTCACGTCGCACTCCGACCCGACCGTCGTCTATTCGGACGCGACGGAGACGCTCACCTCCGATGCGGCCAACTACATGTCGCTCTTCACGATCGCGCGCGCCGAAGACACCGTCGACCTGGCGCTCGAGATGGGCGGAGGCGTGGGTGGGCAGGTGTGCCTCGACAACGTGCAACTGTTGTCAGGTGGCGAGCCGGTCCCGTACGAGCCCGAGACGGGCCCGAGAGTGCGCGTGAACCAACTGGGCTACGAGCCCGATGGGCCCAAGCACGCGACGCTCGTGACGGACGCGACCGACCCGGTGGCATGGAAGCTAGTTGGTGATGCGGGTGCGACCGCGGCCGAGGGAACGTCCACGCGGTTCGGAGACGATGCTGCGTCTGGTCTCAAGGTTCAGGAGATTGACTTCTCAGGGGTGAGCGCCGAGGGCACGTACACGCTTGTCGCCGACGGCGAGGAAAGCTACCCGTTTGCGATTCAGGCGGGGCTGTACGGTGGGCTTCGAAACGACGCGCTCAACTACTTTTACTTGGCGCGTTCGGGGATCGCGATCGACTATCGCATCGTCGGCGACACGTACGCACGCGCGGCCGGGCACGTGGGAAAGCCGGGCGACCCCGGAAATAACCAGGGCGATGACGCGGTCGCGTGCCAGCCGGCGGACGACTCGCAGGCGATCTACGGCGAGCCGTGGACGTGTGACTACACGCTCGACGTCGTCGGCGGCTGGTACGACGCGGGGGACCACGGCAAGTACGTGGTGAACGGCGGCGTCGCGACCTATCAGTTGTTGTCGGCGTACGAACGGATTTTGAGGGCCGACGGCGCCGCCCGTGACGGGCTGCGCGACTCCACGCTCAAGCTGCCGGAGACGGGCAACGGGATACCCGACATACTCGACGAGGCCAGGTGGGAACTCGACTTCATGATGTCGATGACGGTTCCTGAGGGCGATCCCTACGCGGGGTTGGTGCACCACAAGGTACACGACTTCAGTTGGACGGGACTGCCGCTCAAGCCCGCAGACGACCCAAACGTGAGGTATCTGCACCGCCCGTCGACAGCGGCCACGCTCAACCTCGCCGCAACGGCCGCGCAGGGCGCGCGCCTGTACGGGGAGTACGACAATGGCTACGCCGACACGCTGTTGAAGGCGGCCGAAAACGCGTGGGAGGCGGCCCTCAAGCACCCTGACGTGTACGCGCCCGCCGCGGATGGTGCGAACGGTGGCGGCCCTTACGACGACAACGACGTGACCGACGAGTTCTACTGGGCCGCGGCCGAGTTGTACCTGACCACCGGGGACTCGCAATACAAGGAATATCTGTTGGCGTCCCCTCTCAACACCGCGGACGTGTTCGCGGCGTCCGGAATCGACTGGGGCCACACGGCCGCGCTTGCCCGCATGGATCTCGCGACCGTCGACAGCGATATCCCGGGCCGTGACGCGATCGTGGCGTCGGTTGTCGCAGGTGCCAACGCGCTTCTCGCGGTGCAGCAAGACCAGGGCTTTGGCCAGGTGCTGGCAACCGAGGACTTCGTGTGGGGATCAAACTCACAGGTGCTGAACAACCAGGTGGTGCTCGCCACGGCGTATGACCTCACGGGAGACGCGAAGTACCTTGACGCGGTGCGCGAGAGCATGGACTACTTGCTAGGTCGCAACAGCCTGAACCGGTCGTACATCACCGGCTACGGAGCCGTGTTCTCTCAGAACCAGCACTCGCGGTGGTACGCCGCACAGCTCGACTCGTCGTTGCCGCACCCACCTGCGGGTTCGATCGCTGGGGGCCCGAACATGGTCGTGTCGTCGTGGGATCCCACGTTTGCAGCGCTCTATCCCAATGGCGACTGCGCGCCTCAGCGCTGCTACGTGGACGACATCCAGTCCTGGTCTACCAACGAGATCACCATCAACTGGAACTCGGCGCTCGGATGGGTGACCACGTTCCTGGTGGCGCCCGATGCTCCGGTGGTGGAGGGCGGCGGCTCCGCAGGCACTGGAGGCGCAGGCCCGACCCTGTGGGTTGTTGTGGCGATCGTGGGCTCGCTGGCCGTGGCGCTTGCGTGGTGGCTCCTGCGTCGCCGCCGCATTGATGGTCGCAGCGCCGAAGCTTTACCGGAGCACGTCGTCGATTGAGGCGAGGCGCGACCTCCACAGCGCCACGAGGTCCGCAGGCGGCACTCCGCAAGCGGGATCGTCCGCATGCATTCTGGGGCGACGTGACGCTATGAGTCGATAGACCGCGTCGCGCGCAAACGCAGGCACCACGCGAATCCCTGCGACCGCGCGCCAAGGCCACGGGAGCCCGCGAGCGACCGCGATGATCGCTCGGGAGCGCACGTGTGCGGTGCCGTCCCACACGATCAGGGTCGACGCGGCGAT
>JAYTGI010000333.1:0-3747 GCA_043733605.1 Demequina sp.
CCAGTACGACGAGCCCACCAGCTATGAGGGCTCGCTCGACGTGGTGCTCGACGATGGCACCGTGGTGACCATCGGCATCGAGCGCGCGCACATGGAAGAGGACGCTGGTAAGAACACGCACGTGGGCGGCAGCGGAGGCATTCAGGGCGCGGACTATTCGCTGGTGGACTACAACCGCGGCGGCGTTCCACTGGTCGAGATCGTGACCAAGCCCATCGAGGGCATGGGGATTCGCACTGCCGAGGTCGCTCGTGCGTATGTCGCGACGATTCGCGACATCGTGCGGGCGCTTGGGATTTCCGATGGCCGCATGGAGCAGGGGCGCCTGCGGGCCGACGTGAACCTGTCGCTGCGCGCCAAGGCAGGGCCAGGCGAAGACCAGAGCGCGATCGAGTTCGGCAAGCGCTCCGAGACCAAGAACGTCAACTCGCTGCGTGCAGTCGAGCGCTCGATTCACTATGAGGCGGGCCGTCAGGCGGCGCTGTTGCTCGCGGGCGAGCCCGTTGTCCAGGAGACCAGGCACTGGCACGAGGACACCTCGTCCACCACACCCGGCCGCTCCAAGGAGCAAGCGGAGGACTACCGCTTCTTCCCTGAGCCCGACCTGCTTCCCGTCGAGCCCAGCCGCGAATGGGTCGAGCAGCTCCGGGCAACCATCCCCGAGCACCCCGCCAAGATGCGCGCGCGACTCCAGGCCGATTGGGGCTTCGCAGATCTGGAGATGCGGGACGCTGTCGCGGCCGATGCCCTCGACTTCATCGCCGACACCGTCGCCGCGGGCGCCACGCCCCAGGCCGCTAGAAAGTGGTGGATGGGCGAACTCGCCCGTGTTGCCAACGAGCGCGATGTCAGCCTGGGCGAGATGCCAGTGACGCCCGCCGACATCGCCGAGCTCCAGGGCCTCATCGACGCGGGCACCATCAACGACAAGCTTGCCCGCCAGGCCCTCGAGGGCACGCTCGCGGGTGAGGGTTCGCCTGCGGCCGTCGTGGCCGCCCGCGGACTCGTGGTGGTGTCGGACGACTCGGCTCTCGAGGCCGCGGTTGACGAGGCTCTCGCGTCGGATCCCGAGGTGCTCAACAAGATCCGCGAGGGCAAACTGCAGGCAGCAGGCGCGATCGTGGGCGCGGTCATGAAGGCCACCAAGGGCCGGGCCGATGCCGGGCGCGTGCGCGAGATCATCCTGGCGAGGGCGGGCGTCGAGGGCTAATGGTTCCCGTCGCCACACCCGTGCGAGCGGCCACAGGCGAGGGACTCGTCTGTGCGCTGACGTTCGATGACGGACCAAACGGCAAGGACACCGCCGCGCTGCTCGACTTCCTCAGCGCGCGCGGGATCCGGGCCGTTTTTGCCGTCATCGGGGAGCAGATCCAGGCCTCAGGCGGGGCTGAGTTGTTACGCCGTACCGTCGCCGACGGGCACGTGCTGTGCAACCACTCGACGTCGTTTGCGGACATGGGTGATTGGGATGCCGATGCTGTGAGAGCGGACATGTTCGCCAACCTTGCGATCATTCGCGAGGCACTCGGAGAAGCCGAGGCGCCCGTGCCTTTCTGGCGCGCGCCAAACGGTAGTTGGGGTTTGACGGGGCGGGTGGCGGTCGAGCTGGGAATGCAGCCGCTCGACGTGGTCAACGTCATCGAGGACTGGGTCGATCAGGACGTTGACCTCCTCGCCGAAAGGCTTCGTGGGGTCATGACACCAGGAGAACTCGTGCTGGTCCACGACGGCGGGGGAGACAGGGCGGGATCGGTGTCCGCCGTGATGCGCGTGGTAGATGAAAAAAGAGCAGAGGGCTGGCGCTTCACCCTGCCGGTTGGTGCCGCGTAGGCGGACGACGGACGCGCCGCCGTTCGGGTAGGGCAGATTTACGCGGGGATTCCCTGTGAGTGGCCAGCCGGATCTCTCAACAACGGCAAGAACGCGAGTTCCGCGGCGCCGACGAGCAGAAGGCGGGAGCCGAGTTGGGCGCGCTCGATGCGCGCGCTCGCGGAGATCTGAACGAAGGAGTCGCGGGCGACGGCGGAATCCAGCATCTGGGGCGCGGCGGTGTAGAGCGAGCCCAGGAATCCGCCGAGGATCACGAGCTCCGGGTTGAAGATCGAAATGAAGTTACCGATCGCGCCTGCAAGCACTGTCATCTGCCGCTGGATCTCCGTGCGAACCTTCGGGTTTGCCGCGGCTCGAGAAAGTTCGTCGTCGAGGTCCCTTGGGTCCACCGAGTCGCGGCCAAGCGCCGCGAGCAGACGCACGAGGCTCACTTCCGTCTCGAGGCATCCTCGTCGGCCACAGTGGCATTGTTCGCGTCCGCCAGCGACGGCTGTGTGGCCCATCTCGCCGCCGAATCCGTCCTGGCCCCGGAGGGTCACTCCATCCACGACGGCCCCGCCGCCCACTCCGGACGGGGAGCCGTTGAGGTAAACGAGGTCGCGTACCCCCCGCCCTGCGCCAAAGACGGTCTCTGCGATAGTCGCGACGCGAGCATCGTTCCTCACGACAACGGGCAGGCCGAGTGCGGTGGCGAGCATTTCGCCAAGGGGCTCTTCAGTCCAGTCCAGGTGGACCGCGCGGACGATATAGGAATCATCGGAACGGACGAGGGCGGGAACCGCGACCCCCGCTGCGATGACCCATGGCGTCGGGCTCGTCTCGCGACGGAGCCTCTCGAGTGCTGCAGTGGCGAGCTTGACCGTCTCGGCGACAGACGGTGCGCCGTTCCACGGGATTCGCTCCCGCTGGTGCACCGTGCCACCAAGCCCCACGAGGCCGATCACGAGGGCGTCGTAATCCGGATTGATCGCAAGCGCGGCAACCTCGGCACGAGGGTAGACGTGGGGGCTCGGGCGGCCTCGGGAGGAGTGCTCCGCTGGTGCGACTTCCCGCACAAGTCCCAACTCGCTTAACTCGGCGACAAGTGCTCCGACTGTGGAGCGATTGAGGCCGCTCAGGCGTGTGAGTTCCGCCCTCGACATCCCGGGATGATGGTGGACGGTCGTCAGGATCGTCGACAAGTTGTGGCGCCGCGTGGCATCCAAACGACTGCCTCGACCAGGCGCGAGGGTGCGCGACATCGCCGTTGGGGCATCTCGCTGCACCCCGAAAGAGTCGTTGCTGGCGATGGCGCGCTCCTCGCGCTCGGTCAGGAGGATCCGGAGCGGCGCCTGTTGATGACGTCGAAGGCGACGGCCGCGAGGAGCACCAGGCCCTTAACGACCTGCTGCCACGCGGAGTCGACGGACAAGATCGACAGGCCCTGGTTCAGGACGCCCATCACGAGCGCGCCGAGGACGGCACCGGAGACCTTGCCAACGCCACCCGCGACGGCGGCTCCACCAATGAACACCGACGCGATCGCATCGAGCTCGTAGAAGTTACCTGCTGCAGACTGTGCAGCACCTGCACGCGACGTGGTGACGATCGCGGCCACGGCGGCAAGGGTGCCGATGTTGACGAAGATGAAGAAGTCGACCCACTTGGTCTTGACACCGGACATCATCGCGGCGAAGCGGTTTCCACCCATGGCGTAGATGTGGCGACCAAACACCGTGCGGTTGAGCACGAACGTGTAGGTGAGGATCAAGACGCCGAGCAGGATGAGCACGTACGGCGTGCCGTTGTGCTGCGCGAGCCTGTATGCGAAGGCGGCCATCGCCGCGATGACGAGCGCCGTCTTGGCGTAGAACACGGTGGGCGACTCGTGAGGAAGGTCCTTCGCCACGAGCTTGCGGCGTGCCGAGAACTGGCTCC
>JAYTGI010000334.1:0-3739 GCA_043733605.1 Demequina sp.
TCCGTCACCGATCCTGTGAAACCACGCCGAAGCGGAGGTTTTCACATGAGGCAACGTATAGGGCTACGCGGAGGTTTCTCATGAGTCAACGCGTGGGGTAGAGGTTCCAAGCCGTACCGGCTACACTGAAGTCGGCCTTCGGGCCACCACCGTCAAGGGCGACCCCCATCCAAGCGGCTTTGCCGCGTGCGAGGTCAACCCCCGACGCAGCCAGCACTCGAATGAGGGGCGCGTCCGCGAGAGGCATTTCGCCGCGACCGAGGGGGAAAGATGGCACTCACCGCCATTCCGACAGACCAACTAGCCGCCGCGCTTCGCGAGGGTGAAGAGGCCTCCGGAAGTGAACTCTTCAATCTTGCTACATCCAAGGACGCCAAGATCAGGGAGAGCCTCGCGGCCCGACCCGATGCTCCCCTCAGCGTGTTGATTCTGCTCGCTCAGGACTCCAAGTCGAACGTGCGCAAGGCGCTCGCCGCGAACCCCGCAGTCGGCATCGCGGCATCGGTGCTTTCGATCCTCGCGGCAGACAAGGACACTGATGTCGTCCTCGCGCTCGTGGAGAACGCCGCCACGCCTGTGGCTACCGTGCGAGCACTTCTCGACCACGGCAAGAAGAACGTGCGCAAGGGTGCACAGTCGCGACTACTCGGCGTGTAACCGGCTTCACACGCTGCCGAGCGGGCCGCTGTTCCGCGAACTAGTTTCGCGCACGGCCTGCGTTGAGGCGTGTGCGCCGGGCGTCAGGACTCGCCCAGTTCGGCCTTGGTGGGTGGGTTCGCTCCCGATCGGGACACAGTGATCCCTGCGATGCGAGCGCAACGATCAAGAATCATGGTGACCCTCTGCACGTCGATCGCTCTCAGGGCGTCCCTGCGGTGGCCGCCTAGCAAGTCCGCCGACCACAGCCCGTCGATGAGTCCCGACATAAATGAATCGCCGGCTCCCACCGTGTCAGCGACCTCTACCCTGACGGGCGGCACCGACACCAACCCCGCCTCACATGCGGCGAGCGCGCCTTTGGATCCGAGCGTGACCACCACCAAAGCGGGCCCCAGCGCAAGCCAGCGCTGAGCGGCATCCGAGGGGCTTTCCTCGGGAAACAGCCACTCGAGGTCCTCGTCGGACACCTTGATGACGTCCGCAAGCGCAACCAGTCGCTCGATGGTCGCCTCGGCCTGTCCGCGATCGCCCATGAGGGACGGCCTGACGTTGGGGTCGTAGGTGACGGTCGCTCGCTGCTTGGCGCCCGCAATGAGGCGCTCAACGGTGCTCGCCCCCGGCTCCAGGACCGCTGCAATAGAGCCCGTATGGACGACCACGGGTTCGGGGCTCGTGGCCGGATCTTCAGGGAGTGCCCATTCCAGGTCAAAGTCATAGGTGGCAACGCCTTGAGTGTCGAGAATCGCGGTCGCGACCGACGTACGTGGCGCCGCGCTCGTCCGCGCGATAGTTGCGCCGGAAGACTCGACATGGGAGCGCACGAGCGCGCCGTACGCGTCCTCGCCCAGGCTCGTGAGCAACTCGACGCTTCTGCCAAGACGCGCCAGGCCAAACGCAACGTTGGCGGGCGAGCCTCCAGGATGGGCGGTGACTGTACCGTCGGGCCTGCGTACGACGTCGACAAGCGCCTCGCCAATGACGAGCGCGTGATCAGACATCGGCGCCGCTTGTGGCCGCTTCAATGGTTTGCTGCGCTCCGTCGAGAAGCTCTTCGCAACGCTTCGCAAGCGCTTCGCCACGCTCCCACTGGGTCATCGACTCGTCGAGAGTGGCGGCACCCGCCTCGAGTTTGCTGACGATTGCAATCAGTTCATCGCGGCACTGCTCGTAGGACAGTTCGGCGAGCGGATCAGGCTTTTTGGTCACTTTCTCACGATATCGCGTCATAGAACCGGTTGCCACTCCTCTCATAGGGCATCAAGCGGTCGATATGTGCCATGACCATTGGCTCCAATGTTCACAACGAGGTGAAACATGTTGAATGACTCCCGACCCGGAGCGCCCAGTGCGCTCGACCCAAGCCTGTCCGACAACGACCTGGCCCAGTTGGCACGATCCGACGAGGCCAAAGTGCGAGCAGGCGCCGCCGCACACCCGAATACTCCGTTGACCCTGATTCTGAAGTTGGCCTTGGACGAGGCCAACTCGGTGCGCGCTGGTGTGGCCCGCAATCCGCGGAAGGACATCCCCGAAGAGGTCTTCCGCGAACTTGCGAATGACAAGGCGCCCGATGTGGTCTTCGCACTGATCGCCAACGATTCCGTGCCCGACTCGGTCATTGCGCGCGTAATGCGCGGCAAGCACAAGGATGCGATCGGACCCGCGAAGGCACGCCTTGCCAAGAGCGGTGGCGGTCGAGGCGGCCTGTTAGGCGTTTTGCGTTCCTAGAACTGGAGGCTTTCCTGCTTGCGCTCGTTGGGCGGGGAAACGGAAGTGACATCCGCATCGATGTTGCCGTGCGCCACGCGAATGGACACGTGCGTTCCCACGTCAACCTCGTCGTGGGAGCGGACGATGTCGCCCTTTTGTGTGCGCACCACTGCGTAGCCGCGCTCAAGGGTCGATTGGGGACTCAAGGCGTTGAGCGCGGCCACCGATGCTGCGGTCTCGGAGCGTGCTCGCAGGACGGCGGACGACACCGCAGCCCGCAAGCCTGAAAGCGCGATCGCGACCGCTTCCCTATGCGGCGCGAGCATCCGGACCGGTTGAGCAAGCACGGGCCTTGAGCGCAAGTCTGCGATGCGCTCGCGCTCGCGACCGAGCCGCGCGTTGATCGCGCCGAGAATCAAGGCGCGCGCGCCCTCGAGCCTGTCTCGCTCAAGCGCGGCATCGGGGACGACGCGCTTTCCAGCATCGGTGGGGGTCGACGCGCGATAGTCCGCCACCAGGTCGAGCAGGGGGAAATCCAGTTCGTGCCCGATCGCGCTCACGAGGGGCGTGACGAGGGCCGCAGCGGCGCGCACCAGAGACTCGTCGCTGAAGGCGAGCAGGTCCTCAAGCGAACCGCCGCCTCGCGCGACGACGATCACGTCGACATCGTCAATGGCGTCGAGTTCTCGCATCGCGTTGACCACCTCGGAAACGGCGCGCGGGCCCTGGACCGTGACCCTGCGGATCTCGAAGCGCGCCGCGGGCCATCGCAAGAGGGCGTTGGTCACCACGTCGTGCTCGGCATCACCCTGGGTCGCGACCACCAGCCCGATCAGGCGTGGGATCACGGGGAGAGCAACCTTGCGATCGGGGGAGAAGAGCCCCTCCGCTCCAAGCGCGGTCTTCAGAGCCTCGATCCGGGCCAACAGGTCGCCCAGTCCCACCGCCCGTGCCTCGTCGGCGACCATGTGCAGGTCGCCGCTCCTGGTCCACCACTGGGGCTGTGCGTGGAGGACAACCCTGGCACCGTCGTCGAGCGGTATCTCCATCGCCTCGGCCTGCGCCCACGGGATCGTCGCCTTGAGGGACATGTTCTCATCGGTGTCGCGCAACGTCAGGAACACCAAGTGCTTCCATCTCTTGACGTTGAGCACTTGGCCCTCGACCCACACGGGGCTCATGCGCGAGACATACTCACCGATCTTGGGGCTCAAGTGACGCACGGGCCACGGTCGCTCGGCCGATGTCTCTGCCGCGGTCGCCGCGAGAGAAACCCTAGGCACCGGAAGCGAGGCCGACTCCCCGGGAAGTTCAGCGCCGGGAAGTTCAGCGCCGGGAAGTTCAGCGCCGGGAAGTTCAGCGCCGGGAA
>JAYTGI010000335.1:0-3736 GCA_043733605.1 Demequina sp.
TCAAACTGCTTGCGCATGCCGCGTTCTTTGCGAAGCGCATCATCGCGGCCACGACGCACACGTCCGGACCGCACAAAGGACAGAAACACCCCTGCGAAGGCCACGAGGACAAGCGCGGCTACACCAGCAGCCACACTGGGCTTCTGGAGCAGTTCTAGGAGTCCTCCCATGATCCATCCTCGGAGTCACTGGCGTGCGGTTCACCCACCGTATCCGAGGATGCGCCCCGCAGAATAGCCAGTGTGGACGCAAGTTCGTCAGAAGTGACGAAGACCTCACGCGCCTTGGACCCTTGAGACGGGCCGACGATCTCCCGGCTTTCGAGCAAATCCATGAGTCGGCCCGCCTTGGCAAAGCCGACGCGGAGCTTCCTTTGAAGCATCGACGTCGACCCCAACTGGGTGGTGATGACGAGTTCCGCCGCGGCGAGCAGGTCGTCGAGGTCCCCGCCGATGTCCGCGGCGACCTTGGCTTGGTTGCCCACCGTGATGACGTCATCCCTGAAGTTGGGCTGTGCCTGCTTCTTGACGTGCTCGACGGCGGCGTGAATCTCGCTTTCAGTGACCCACGCGCCCTGAACGCGCATCGGCTTAGATTCGCCCATCGGCAAGAACAGTGCATCTCCCTGGCCGATGAGCTTCTCCGCCCCCGGAGCGTCCAGCACGACGCGGCTATCGGTGAGTGACGCCGTCGCGAACGCGAGGCGCGATGGCACGTTGGCCTTGATGGTTCCCGTGACGATGTCGACCGAGGGCCGCTGGGTGGCAAGGACCAGGTGAATGCCAGCGGCTCGCGCCAGCTGGGTGATGCGCTGGATCGAGTCCTCGACGTCGCGGGGGGCCACCATCATGAGGTCGGCGAGCTCGTCGACGATCACCAGCAGGTACGGATAGGTGGTGATGCGTCGCTCCGAGCCGGGCAGGGGTTTGACCTTGCCAGCCCGCACGGCCTTGTTGAAGTCGTCGATGTGCTTATATCCGAACATCGCCAGATCGTCGTACCTGGTATCCATCTCCTTGACGACCCACTCGAGGGCCTGGGCCGCCTTCTTTGGGTCGGTGATGATGGGAGTGATGAGGTGCGGGATGCCCTCGTAGACGGTGAGCTCGACGCGCTTGGGGTCCACCAACACCATGCGCACCTCTTGAGGAGTGGCGCGCATCAGAATCGACGTGATCATCGAGTTCACAAAACTTGATTTGCCCGCACCTGTGGCGCCCGCGACCAACAGGTGGGGCATCTTGGCAAGGTTCGCCATCACGTACCCGCCCTCGACATCCTTACCGATGCCGATCGCCATGGGGTGGTCGTTCTTCATGGCCACTTGCGAACGCAGCACATCGCCAAGGGACACCGTTTCACGATCCGTATTGGGGATCTCGATGCCGATCGCCATCTTGCCTGGGATGGGAGACAGGATGCGGATGTCGGGGCTCGCGACCGCGTACGCGATGTTCTTGGACAGCTGCGTGATCTTTTCGACCTTGACGCCCTGACCGAGTTCGACCTCATAGCGCGTGACCGTCGGGCCGCGCGTGAAACCCGTGACACGCGCGTCAACCTGGAACTGCTCGAGCACGCTCGTGAGCGACTCGACCACACGATCGTTCGCGGCGGAGCGTGTCTTGTGAGGCGCTCCAGGCTTGAGGATTGCGGGGTTGGGAAGCACATACGGGTTCGAGTTCTCGAGTTGGCCTTGCTCCCCTACCGGCACCACGGTCGTAGGCGGAGCCGTGCGCTCGCCGTGGACCGAGAGAACCTCGGTACGGCTGGCGAGCGCGGTCGCATCGGCGTCGTCCATCGCATCCCGCTCCGCATCCCCCGAAGGGGCGTACGGGCTGGGGATGCCACCCAGCGGAGTGCCGTGGCGTGGGGAGTTATGGAGTGCCGAGTCGTGGAAGGGCGAGCCGGGCAGCGCAGTGGGAACGCGCGGATCCTCCCGAGTTGGCGTTCCGACGTCGTATGGGGAAATCGAGGGATTGATGATCGCGTCGAAGGCGCTGTTTTCTCGCAGGGCGGGGCTTGCGAAAGGCTCGTCCGCCTCGTAGCCGTCGAGCTTGCGTCTTGCCTGGATGCGGTCCTTGAAGCTTGCGCGCTTGCGAGGCTCAAGCGTGCCGTGCTCGGGAAGGTCCAATTCATCGTCGTCTTCATACCCGCCGCGGCCACGTAGCGCGCGCCGCGCCTTTGCCACGAGGAAGGCGATGACCTCGCGCAGTGGCTTGCCGATGATGAAGAGTGCGAAGGCGATGCCGAGCAGCACCAGCACGGTGATGGCGAGGCCAGGAGTCAGCAGCTGCGCGAGCGGGGTACCGACGATGAAGCCAAGAACTCCGCCCGCCTTCTGCAAGCGTTCCAGCCCATCCGAAGGGGACGGCCTGTCATTGGCAATGTGGATGATTCCGGTCACTGAAAGCGCGAGAAGAGCGGATCCAAAGACAATGCGATAGTTCGCGTCTCCCTCCTGTGGGGCGCGGAACAAGCGAATCGCCATCGCGATCAACAACACGGGAAGCGCCAGCGAGAGCACGCCAAACGTGCCCGCTGACAGCCGGTGCAGGAAGTGCCCAAACCAGTTATCGAGCTGGAACCACTCGCTCGCCGCCACCAGGATCGCGATGATGATGAGGCCCAGTGCGAGCCCGTCCCTGCGCACCTCGCGCGGAACGTCGCGTGCGCCCTGACCCATGCGCCGCACTCCCCCACCAACGAGCCGAGCCGAGCCCGAGCCGACGCCCTTCAGGACGCGCACCGGCCACGCGGATGTCTGTTGCCGCCCGCGCACTGGCTGCTTGCGGGTGGTGTTTGACCGTGCGGGGGCGCGCCTCGTGGAACTGGACGAGGAGGAACGCGAGCGTGAAGGGCGTGACTGTGCCATGGTCCGTCAAGGCTACGTGGTGCGCGCGACCTCGACCGTGAGGCGCCCCGCAGGCGCGCCTAGAACCAGCCGAGTTCCCGCAGCCGCGACTCGGGCAGCCCCATCGCGTGCCCCACCTCGTGGCCGAGCACCTTGAGCACGCGCGGAGCCACGTCCTCGCGCCGCGCGCACACCCACAGGGTGGGCAATCGATACAGGGTGATCGTTCCGGGAATCGACCCCGGAACCCTCCCTCCGTACCCGGTGACGGGAATCGCCCGATACAAACCCAGCAAGGTACTTCCCGGCCGCGTGGACCCGGGCGCGGGCGAATCCTCTACGAGCACGGCGATCTCGGACACGATGGGAGCCGTCCACTCGGGAAGGGCGTCAAGGGCATCCCGCACGAGTTCCTCAAACTCGGAGTGAGACATCTCGACGGGAGTCACTCGCATCCCCTCAGCCCGGCCGACGCGTGGCGCCCGGCTTGGGCGTTGCATGCAAGTCGCCTGGGAAAGAGATGAGTCTCATGATCCCTCTACGTTACGTCGCGGCACGTCGGGCCCCACTCGCCAGGCGCCGCGGGTGGGTCGCATGTGGCAAGGTGGGGAACCGTGGATATCGGCGTGTTGACCGTGGTGACAGCGATCCTCGTTGTCGTGTCTCTGTTCGCCTGGAAAAAGGTGATCACCCGTCGCTATGAGTTCGACGGGCGAGGCTTTCGCGCTTGGGTCGCGGCCATCGTCTCCATCCTGGCCCTCACCGCCGGGGGCTTCGAGTTTGCCCACCACGAGCGCCAGCGGCTCGCCACCAAGGCGCTCGGCGTTTTGTCCGACGTCGAGGGCGCCAAGGCCGATTGCGAACGCCTCAGCGAGGAACTCT
>JAYTGI010000336.1:0-3732 GCA_043733605.1 Demequina sp.
CACGCGTCGCCCGCCGTGACCAGCACGCGCAGGCCTGCGTCCTCGAGAACGCGCACGATCGCCTCGGGGATCTGCGGGCTCAGCCCGTCGGTGAACGAATCCGCCCACAACACCACGGTGTTGCCGCGAATGTCGTTCGAAGCCCCGGCGCCCTCCGCGCTGGCCAAACCCGCGTCGGCCGCGCCCGCAAGCGCCGCAGCCGCGCCCCGCGAGCGCTCCTTGGCAAATGCGGTGCGGTGGAATGGCTTGGGCGCGAACTTGGGCAGCCCGCGCTTGGGGTCGAGGCCCGCGATGGGCAGGATGAGCTTGCGGACCAACCCAAGACCCATGACACCGTTGACCAGCCACGGCACCCAGCCGATGAACTTCATCCACAGCGGCAGCCACCCGATCGAGTAGTGCGCCATGGGGCGGAACTTGCCTTTGAACGTCTGGTACAGCGCCTCCGACTTGTAGGCGGCCATGTCGACGCCCGAGGGACAGTCCGCGCTGCACGCCTTGCAGCTGAGGCACAGGTCGAGGCTCTCGCGCACCTCGGGCGCAGTGAGCCCCCCGATGAGCGAGCCGTTGATCGCGTCTTGCAGCACGCGCGCGCGGCCGCGCGTGACGTCCTTCTCGTCGCCAGTCGCCTGGTAGCTGGGGCACATGAATCCGGAGCCCTTGCCAATTTCATCGGCCCGGCACTTGCCCACGCCTGTGCAGCGGTGAAGGGCCTCGGCCATGTCGCCGTGGTCGTGCTCGAGCGCGAGGCCGATGCTCAGGGTGCGGGGCGCCGCAGGCCGGCGCAGGTCGCGGTCGAGGGGTGCAGGGTCGACGAGCACGCCAGGGTTCATGAGGCCGTTGGGGTCGAACAGCGCCTTGACGTCTCCGAACAGCCGGATCGCCTCGGGGCTGTACATCGCGGGCAGCAGCTCAGAGCGCGCGCGCCCGTCCCCGTGTTCACCGCTGAGCGAGCCACCGTGCTTGGCCACCAGGGCCGCCGCGTCCGTCGTGAACGCGCGCAGCGGCGCCCCGTCGGACTGCAATGGGATGTCGAGCCGCACGTGAATGCAGCCGTCACCAAAGTGGCCAAATGGCTCGCCAGTGACGCCGTGAGAGGCCATGAGGGTGTCAAACTCGCGCAAGTACGTGCCGAGATTCGCGGGGGGGACGGCCGCGTCTTCCCAGCCGGGCCAACATTCCTTGTTGTCCGCGCTACGACCCGCGAGCCCAGCGCCGTCCGCACGAATGGCCCACAACGATGCGGCCTCCTTGGGATCGCGCACCACCCTGAAGTGGGTGGTTCCCGAGTCCGCGGCGAGCGCGGCCATCGTGGCCTCCACCTCATCCGCTGTCGCCCCACCCATCTCAACAAAGAGCCAGCCAGCGCCAGGGGGGAGGTCGGGGACGGCGTGGTCACCCTTGGCGCCGCGCACCCGCGCCACCAATCGCGCGTCGAGACCCTCCACCGCCTGTGGCTTGTGAGCGAGCATCGGCACCACCGCATCGGCCGCGGAGGGCATGTCGTCGTAAGCGAAAACCCCGGTGAGAGTGAAGGAGGGAACGTCGACCAAACGCACGGTCGCCTCGAGCACGGTCGCGAGGGTGCCCTCGGAGCCGACAAGGAAGCGCGCGACATCGGCGCCATTCTCGGGGAGCAGGTGCTCGAGGCTGTAGCCGGACACCTGGCGACCGAAGCGGCCAAACTCGGTGCGAATGAGCGCCAAGTTTGCCTTGACCAGCTCGTCGAGACCCGGGACCGCGGCCAGGCCGCCTTCGCCCGCCGTAAAGCGTCGTCCGAGTCCGTCGATCGCGTCGAGGGAAATGACGTTGTCGCTCGTCTTTCCGAACGCGACGGCGTGGGGCCCGCACGCGTTGTTGCCGATCATCCCGCCAAATGTCGCGCGTGTCGAGGTCGACGGATCCGGACCAAAACGCAACTGGTGAGGGGCGACCTCGTCCTGGAGCATTGACAGGATGACGCCCGGCTGGATGCGAGCGGTCTTCGCGTCGGCGTCGACCTCGAGGATCCGGTTCATGTGGCGGCTCGTGTCCAGGACGATGCCAGGGCCAATCGCGTTGCCAGCGACCGACGTGCCTCCGCCGCGCATCGTCGCGGGGACGCCCGTTTCGCGTGAGACAGCGAGCGCGGCGATCACGTCGTCTGCATCGCGGGGGAACACCACCACCTGGGGGACGACGCGGTAGTTGGACGCGTCGGAGCTGTACTCCGCCAGGCGGCGCGGCGCAGCATCCACCTCGCCAGAGACGGCCGCGCGTAGCGCTGCGACCATGTCGGTGGCGGATGCGGAATCCGAGGTGGATGCGGAGTATGAGCGGGGCGCCGTTGTCGTCACGTGGCGATTGTTCCATGTCCGGGACCTGTGACCCGGGCCCTGGGTCATGTGAACTGTGAGGGGCAGCGCAATCGGTGCCGTGATCGGTGCCGTGATCGGTCATGCAGTCGGGCGCGGTGAGGCTGCCAAGCCGCGCCAAGAGGCCCCGCCAAGAGGCCCCGCTACGAGGCCCCGCTACGAGGCCCTGCCCGTATCGCGCTCCAGCATCTGGGTCACCATGTCAACGAGCGACTCTTGGAGTGGCCGGTACGTCACGCCCAGGCTCCTTTGCGATTTGGTGTTGTCCGTCGCAAACGGGTGATCGACGTTTCCGTCGACGTAGCGCCTGCTCACGCCAAACGCGGGCGCAACCGCCTTGAACAGCCACTTGGGTATCGCGTTGCGCGGCAACGGCAGGCTGGACCCAAAGTGCGCGCGGAGCCGCTTTCCCATGTCCAGGGTATCGGTGCTGGCTCCAGAGACGATGTGGCGACCTTGCGCGTCGGGCAAGTAACCGGCCGCAATGTGCGCCCGCGCGAGGTCGCGCACGTCGACCGTGCCAAGGGACACGCGCGGCGCCCCCAGGCGCATTTGCCCGCCGATGAGTTGGCGCATGATCCCAAAGCTCGCCGACGTGGGGTCGGGCTGAAGCGAGGGGCCGACGACAAGCGAAGGGTTGATGACCACGAGCCTCCACCGGGCCTGCGCGTCGGCAATGCTCCAGGCCTCGCGTTCCGCCAGCAACTTGGAATAACTGTAGGGCTCGTAATCGAGGGAAGCGGTCGTGTTCCAGACCTCCTCGGTCAGCCGGCCCCCTGGCGCCAAGGCGCACTCGGACGCGTCCGAGTAGATCGCGGCCACCGAGCTCGTCAAGACGACGCGCGTCACGGTGTCCACGGCATTGGCGGTGGTGAGGACGTCGCGAGTGCCATTGAGAGCCGGGTCCACGAGGTCGCGCTGGGGATCTTCGACATTACGCGTGAAGGGCGACGCGGTATGGAAGACGACGCCGCAACCCGCCATGGCATCGGCGTAGGACTCGGGCTGGTTGAGGTCGCCTGAGAACAGCTTCAGGGTGCCGGGCGAGGCCTCGACGAGCGCCGTCAGGTGCGCCACCTTGGCCGCGTTGCCGGGGTCGCGCACCGCCGCATGGACCGTGGCGCCCGCATCGATCAGACCCTTCACGATCCACCCGGCCACATAACCCGTGGCGCCAGTGACCAGAACGGGGCGCGTGGTGTCGATGTCAATTCCGGTCACTTCGTGGTCAGGCAGGTCGTGGTCAGGCACTGTGGTCTCCAAGGCGCTCGGTCTGTGCTGGTCTCCACGCTAACTCGATACCTGCAGGCCGACGCGCCACGCCCGTCGCGAGCGGGAGGCAACCGCGCCGGCGAAAACCGCGTCGGCGAAAACCGCG
>JAYTGI010000337.1:0-3732 GCA_043733605.1 Demequina sp.
GGGGCGAAGATGGCCAAGAGCGTGAACACGCCCAGGATTGCCAGGCCCAGCATCGACTTGGGATTGCGGAACATCGCGAAGGACTGCCCGATGCGCGACCAGGTCGAGCGATTCCTCTCGGGTCCTTGTACTGGCGCGGCGATGATCGCGGCGGTATTGGTGGTCATGGCTCAGGCCTCCATCTGTCGGGTGCGCGGATCGAGGATGGCGTAGGCGATATCGGCCATGATGTTTGCCAGCAGCACGGCGAGCGCGATCACGAGGAACAGACCCTGCATGAGGGGGTAGTCCTTGGCGGAGGTCGCGTCGAGCAGGAGCTTGCCGACGCCGGGATAAGAGAACACGAGCTCCATCACTAGGGTGCCGCCCACGATGAAGCCAAGCGATAAGGCAAAACTCGACAGTTGCGGCAACAGGGCGTTGCGCGCCGCATAATTCACCAAAACGCGACTGGGCTTGAGCCCCTTGGCCTGTGCCACCGTGACGTAGTCCTCGTCCAGGACCGTCATCATCATGTTGCGCATGCCGAGCACCCATCCGCCCAGGGACGCCACCACGATGGTGATGGCGGGGAGCGCCCCGAAGCGGATCACCTCGCCGATGAACTGCCAGCTCCACTCGGGCACCGAGCCCTTGCCGTAGGCGTGGGATGCAGGGAACCAGCCAAGTGTGCTCGAGAACACCGCAATGACGATGAGTCCCATCCAGAAGTAGGGCACCGTGGAGAAGAAGGTCGCGATCGGGACCAGGGCATCGGCCCTGCTCCCGCGCCGCCAACCGATCAGCGCACCGAGGGACGTGCCGATGATGAACGAGAAGATCGTGGCAAGACCCACAAGGCCGATGGTCCAAGGGAGTGCGCTGGCGATGATGTCGGTGACGGGCGCCAGACCTCTGGAAAACGACCTTCCTAGGTCGCCGTGGAAGAGCAGCCCCCAATAGTCGACGTACTGCTGCCACAGCGACTTGGTGCTGTCGAGGCCGAACAAGGTACGCAGGGAATCGATCGCCTCTGGGCTCACCTTGCCTTGGTTCTTCTGCAGGTACGCGCTGATGGGGTCGCCCTTCATCATGCGGGGCAAGAAGAAGTTGATGGTGATGGCGGCCCACGCGGTGAACGCGTAGAACGCGAGGCGGCGCAAGAAGAATCGCACGGCGGTTAGCTCCTCGTCGGGGCAGGCGCGGAGGGATCCGCGAAGTGCTTGTCGGGGTCGGGCGAGGCATCGCGAAGCGCGCGCGTGTACTCGTGTTGGGGGTTGAGAATCACGTCGTCGGACTTGCCCCGCTCCACCACGACGCCGTGGTGGAGCACCATGATTTCGTCGCTGAAGTGACGGGCGGTCGCCAGGTCGTGCGTGATGTAGAGCACGCCGAGGTTTGCCTCTCGCTGCAGGTCGGCCATCAGGTTGAGGACTCCCAAACGGATCGACACGTCGAGCATCGACACCGGTTCGTCGGCGATGAGCAACGATGGCCTCGATGCGAGGGCGCGTGCGATGGCGACGCGCTGGCGCTGGCCGCCCGACAACTCGTGCGGGCGCCTGTCGATGGTCGATGTCGGGTCGAGGTGCACGCGCTCGAGCAGCCGCCTCACCTCGGTCTCGACCTCGTCCGAAGGCACCACGTGGTCGAGGCGAAGCGGCCTCTCGATGTGGTGCCTGATCGTGTGGTACGGGTTGAGGGAGGCGAACGGGTCCTGGAAGACCATCCGTACCTGCTGGCGGTAGCTGCGCAAACCCTTGCCGCGCCGCGGAATCTGCTTGCCGTCGAGCAGGATGTCACCCGTTGTTGCCCGCTCGAGTTGGGTGAGGATCTTGGCGATAGTGGACTTGCCGGATCCGGACTGGCCCACCAGCGCAATCGTCTCGCCCGAGTGCAGCGTGAAGCTGACATCGTCGAGGGCGAGCATGTCGCCTGAGCCCCTCACGCGGTAGCGCTTGGTGACGTGGGAAAACTCGAGGGTCGTCATCGTGATGCCCCGCTCTCTTCGACGGCGCCCGCGCCGTGTCCCGTTCCGCGCACAAAGTCACCCCTGTCGCCAGTGAGGCTCGGGAAGGAGCTGAGCAGGCGTCGCGTGTACTCGTGCTGCGCGTGGTGATAGATGTTGGCGGACGTGTCGATCTCGACGATCCTGCCGTCCTTCATGATGGCGATCCGGTCAGAGATCTCAAGCAGCATCGGCAAGTCGTGGGTGATGAAGATGACCGAGAACCCAAATTCGTGACGCAGGTCAGAGATCTGCTGAAGGATCGCGCGCTGGACCAGCACATCGAGGGCCGTGGTCGGCTCATCCATGATCATGAGTTGCGGCTTGAGTGCAAGCGCCATGGCGATCATGACGCGCTGGCGCATCCCGCCTGACAATTCGTGTGCGTAGGACCGCAAGCGCTCGCGGCCCACTCCGACCATGTCGAGAAGGTGCGCGCATTCTTCCTTGCGTTCAGCACGGCTCATCTGGGGCCGATGCGTGAGGAACACATCGTTCAACTGGCTGCCGACGTTCGTCACGGGGTTGAGCGCGTTCATGGCGCCTTGAAAGACCATCGAGGCCTTGTCCCAGCGGAAACGCCTCATCTGCTCGACGGTGAGAGCGTGCAGGTCAATCGCTTGGCCTCCCACATCCTGGAAGACCGCGGTTCCCGAGGTGATGACGGCAGGCGGCTTGAGGAGTCGCTGGATTCCGTAGGCGAGCGTGGTCTTGCCGCAACCGGATTCGCCCGCGAGACCAAGAATCTCGCCGCGTTCAAGCGTGATCGAGACGTTGCGGACCGCCTCGACTGGCGGGTCCACCTCGTAGGTCACGCTGAAATCCGTCACAGTCAGCAGAGAGTCTGCGGTCACTGAGTTGTTCCTTGGGGTTCGGAGTTGTCTTGCCTTGATAGGAGCCTACGGTGGGGCCGGACGGGAGTGCCGACCCCACCGCAGGTGAGTCCTTGACTTAGCTCGCGGGCTTGAGCTGCGTCAGGATGTAGGTCGCCGTGGGCTGCGTCGGGTCAGGGTTGATGTACGGGTCATCAGCACTGGGCCAACCCACGTAGTTGCGGGTGTTGTATTCGGCGATCGATGGGCGCGTTCCAATCGGCATGCCAGGAACCTCCTCGACGAAGATCTTCTGAACCGTCGCCAGTGCTGTGGCCCTGTCCGCGTCGGACGTGGCGTTCGCATAAGCGGCAAGAGCCGTCGTTGCCTCGGGGTTGTCGTAGCGCCCGAAGTTGTGGTCGGCAGATTCGCCCGCTGGCTTGAGCCAGCGACCGTCCATGATGTCCGAGTAGAGGTCCCACGGAGTCAGCCCCGAGTCGGTCCAGTGAAGGATCGCCTGGAAGTTGCCGTTTGACTTGTCCGCCCACCAGGTGTCGGAGTCAGGAGTGTTCACCTGAGCGGTCACACCAAGCGGCTTGACTTCGTCGGCGATCAGGCTGATGCCAGTGACGTAGTCGCTCCAGCCCTGAGGAACCTGAATTGTGAACGACACATCTTCACCAGAGGGGTCGACCAACTGCTCGCCGTTCCAGGTGTAGCCGGCGTCCTTGAGCACCGTGCGGGCTCCGTCAACGTCGATCGTGTAGTTCTTGCCCTTGAACTCGTCGATGATATAGCTGTCACCAACGGGGGTCGGCAGGCCGGTGATCGACGTCAACTCCGGAACGCCGCCCTCGCGGGCGATCGCCTGGTGCTGCTTGCGGTCGAGAACCATGTTGACTGCCTTGCGGAACGCCACGTCGTTGAACGGCT
>JAYTGI010000338.1:0-9981 GCA_043733605.1 Demequina sp.
CTCATCGATGCCCTGTCAGTGCTGTTGGTAAGGCTGCACCTCACGGGCTTCTATTGGGGAGACGTCTCGCTGTCGAACGCCTTGTTCCGACGCGACGCCTCCGAGTTCTCTGCCTACCTGGTTGACGCGGAGACGGGCGACCTGCAACGCACCCTCACCGACGGTCAGCGCCGGTACGACATCGAAATCGCCGTGACGAACATTGCAGGGGAACTGTACGACCTCCAGTCGAGTGAGGACCTCGACGAGAACGTGGAACCCTCCGAGATCGCCGAACGCATCTCCACCCGCTACGAGCAGCTGTGGCGCGCCTTGACGGAGACGGAGACCCTCACCTCGAACATCCCCTTGCACGTCGCCGCGCGCGTGCGGGAGCTCAACGAGATGGGCTTCGATGTGGGAGAGATCGACATGCAACAAGTCGGCGACGGCACGGCGCTCACGATCAAGCCCAAGGTGGTCGACGCCGGCCACCATTCGCGCAGGCTGATGCGCCTCACTGGGCTCGACGTCCAGGAGAACCAGGCCCGCCGCTTGCTCAACGATGTCGACGAGTACCGGTCGATTCACCCCGAGTCCGGGGACGACGAAAACTACGCCGCTCACCAGTGGCTTAGGCACATCTTCGAGCCGACTGTGCGCGCCGTACCCAAGAACTTGCGCGGCAAACTCGAGCCAGCACAGGTCTTTCACGAGGTGCTCGACCACCGCTGGTACCTCGCCGAGTCTGCTGGGCACGACGTGCCTATGCCTGTGGCGACCGCGTCGTACGTCAAGCACATCCTTCCCGGAAAGGACGACGAGCAAGCGGTGCTCGGCCGCTCCCTCGCGGAGATGACGGCAGAACTCCCTGCGTTGACGGCCGAAGTGGGCTCGATCTACGAGGTGAGGGATCCCTACGAGAACGACAACACCCACGGTTGGGGAATCGTCCCCGAACCGGAGGACGAGGAGCCCCCTGTGGTGCGCAGGGAGACCACGCGCAAGCCGGTGACGACCAAGCCTCGCGCGCGCAATGCCGTGAGCGATGAGAAGGACGGCGCCGACGCCGTCGACGACGAGGCCTAGAGGGTGACAGGCAGAAGCCGCCCGACAAGCGCCATGCGAGCGATCTTTCTTGACGTCGACGGGACGTACGCGCATCACGGCGTCATACCGCCCGCCCACGCCGCTGCAGTCCGGGCAGCGCGCGCAGCGGGCCACGTCGTCTTCCTGTGCACAGGCCGTCCCCTCTCGCTGCTACCGCCCCACCTGACGGCGGCGGGGTTCGACGGCATCGTCGCAGGCGCTGGAGCGCACGTCACCGTGGGCGACGACGTGATACTCGACATCCGCTTCCCAGCGACCCTGGCGACCCGCGCCCTGAGCTTGCTGGACGCCGAGGGAACGCACTACCTTCTCGAGACTCCCGAGGGCACTTTCGCCCGCCAGAGCGCGATCAACGTGCTTGCCGCTCGCGCGGCGCTGAGTAAGGACCCTGCATTCTCGCACCTCGCCGGGCTCGTCGACATTGTCGCTGCGCTGACGCCGCTCGAGGATCTGAGCGGCGTACGCATCGGCAAGATCACGGCTTTCGACGGCCCCGTGTCGATGGGTGCGATTGCGGAGGCGCTCGGGGACGAGGTCGCGATGTTCCCCTCGTCGATCGCCGACCTGGGTGTGGGGGCCGGCGAGCTCTACCTCGCCCACGTGAACAAGGCGGTGGGGATGGAGGCTGCGATCGCTCACCTTGGCATCGCGCGCGGGGACACCATCGCGTTCGGTGACAACCTCAATGACCTCGAAATGATCGCGTTCGCAGGGGTGGGGGTCGCGATGGCCTCGGGAGCTCCCGAGGTCATCGCCGCGGCCGACATGGTCGCACCAGGCCCTGACGCGCACGGCATCGCCACGGCGTTCGCCCAGCTTGAGCTCATAGACGTGGGCCCCAACAGGGCCTCGTCGCCCGTGACGACATAAGGCGTGACGAGGTAAGGCCCGACGAGGTAAGGCGCGGCGATCGCGCCGGAGAACGCCTATCGGGCTAGCGCTTCAGTGCCTTGCTTGCCTCGTAAAGCGCGATCGATGCGGCCACAGAAGCGTTGAGGCTCTCGGTGGCTCCCGAGATGGGAATGGAGGCGATCTGGTCGCACGTCTCGCGCACAAGCCGAGACAAACCGGCACCCTCGGCGCCCACGACGATCACGAGCGGGCCATCAAGCAGGTTGGAGTCCGCGAGCGCGACCTCGCCGTCGCCGTCGAGGCCAAGCACGAACAGCCCGGCCTTCTTGTAGTCCTGGAGCGCCCTGACAAGGTTGGTGGCACGCGCCACGGGGATGCGCGCAGCGGCTCCCGCTGACACCTTCCACGCGGCCACCGTCACTCCAGCCGCACGACGCTCGGGGATCACGGCGCCCGACGCACCAAAGGCTGCGGCCGAGCGCAGGATCGCGCCAAGGTTGCGCGGGTCCTGAATGCCGTCGAGTGCGATGATGCGAATGGGGCTGGCCGCCTCGAGCAGGTCGACAGGCTCGAGGTACTCGTACGGCGCGATTTCGAGCGCCACGCCCTGGTGAGGGCTGCCGTCGGCAAGACGGTCGAGGACCGACTTGGGTACCTCTCGCACCTCGATCCCTTGCTCGACCGCAAGCGACACGATCTCCGTGATGCGTTCGTCCGCGTCAACCCTCTGAAACACGATCAGAACGTTGGCGGACATCCGCGAGCGGAGCGCCTCGAGCACGCTGTTGCGCCCGATGACGAGGTCCTCCGCCTTCGACGTGACGTCACGCGGTCCGGTGGTGCGGTTCGCGACCTTCTTGGCCAGCTCCGCCTCGGTCGGCTTGGGCTTATATGCCTTGTGATACGGCCGGTCGGTCGCCTTGGGCGTGGGGCCCTTGCCCTCGAGCGCGCGGCGACCCTTGCCCCCTGTGCCGATCGTGGGGCCCTTTTTGATCCGGCGTGTTGCGCCTGGACGCTGCTGATTGCCTGCCATTTATGCCTCTCCTGCGAGCGACCAGCGCGCGCCTTCTGACGAGTCCTCGAGCACAATACCCGCCGCGGCCAGCCGGTCGCGGATCGCGTCGGCCGCCGCCCAATCCTTGGTGGCACGAGCCTGCGCTCGCGCCTCAATGTCTGCCTGAACAAGGGTGTCAAGCGCGCCCATTGCGCCCGATGCAGAGGAATCGACCCCCGCCCACTCGGGCGACGCGGAGTCCAGACCCAGGACGCTCAGCATCGCACGCACCTCGAGCAATGACGAAGCGAGAGCCGTCGCATCACCCGCGGTGAGCGCAGAGTGGCCGGCACGCACGGAATCGTGAATCACGGCCACGGCCCTGGGGACCGCAAGGTCGTCGTCCATCGCCTCGACGAACGCCTCCGGGAGCGTCGCGTGGGCAACCTCGTCCAGCGTCGGCCCTCCCACACGTTCCGAGGCCCGCGCGACAAAGCCAGCCAGGCGCCCCCACGTGGCCGCGGCATCGTCCATCGTGGCGTCGGAATACTCGAGCATCGACCGGTAGTGAACCTGCGCAAGTGCGAGCCTCAGGGCCGGCGCTGGGTAACGCGCGAGCACCTCGGAGACCAAGAGGCCATTGCCCAAAGACTTGGACATCTTGGCGCCCGATTGGGTCACCCACGCCGAGTGCATCCACAGTTGAGCAAAGTCGTAGCCCGCCGCGCGCGACTGGGCCTGTTCGTTCTCGTGGTGCGGGAAGCGAAGGTCGAGCCCACCACCGTGAATGTCAAAGGCGTCGCCGAGGTAGCGCCTCGCCATCGCCGAGCACTCGATATGCCAGCCAGGGCGCCCTGGACCCCACGGGGAGTCCCACGACGCCGTCGCGGGCTCGCCGTCCTTGCGCGCCTTCCACAGCGCGAAGTCGCGGGGGTCACGCTTGAGTTCAAAGGGAGCGTCGGCGGTCGGATTGAGGTCGTCGAGCGCCTGGTTGGTGAGAGCGCCGTACGCCGCAAAGGAATGCACGTCGAAGTACACCGACCCGTCGACCTCGTAGGCGTGGCCGCGTTCGATGAGCCTGGAAATGAACGCGACGATCTCGGGCAGGTGCCCCGTTGCGCGCGGCTCCGAGGCCGGAGGCAACACGCCGACCGCGGAATAGGCAGCCTGGAATTCGCGCTCAAATCTCAGCGCCCATGTCCACCACTGCGCGCCAGCCTCGGCCGCCTTCGCAAGCGTCTTGTCGTCAATGTCGGTGACGTTGCGCACCATCGTCACCGCGAACCCCGAGCGTTCGAGCCAGCGCTGGAGCACATCGAAGGCCACCGCGCTACGGAGGTGACCCACGTGCGGGGCGCCCTGCACCGTGGGGCCACACAGGTAGATGCCGACCTTGCCGGGAACGAGCGGCACAAAGGCGCGCTCTTGCCTAGTGGCGGTATCAAAAAGGTGGAGTGTCACGGGGATAAGGCTACCGGTCAGGGGCGAGCGTTGACCGCGCGCGGGCAAGCGGGGTCCCGCACCGCCGCTACGAACCAAAGCGCGGTCGACGCGCGGGCACAATGTCAGCGTTGCGAACCTAGAGCAGCATGTCGCGTCGCGAATTGGTTCGTACCGTCGGGACGGCGCGTCAACAAACTCCTTGGCCGCGGGCGCGTTGGGCCCAATGCGGCGGGCCCAGTGCGGCGGGCTGAGAGCCGCTAACGAGGGCCGGGTGCGGTCACGAGCGCCGTAGCAATGGCAGCGATGCCCTCGCCGCGCCCCGTCAGGCCCAGGCCGTCGGTGGTGGTCGCAGAAACGCTCACAGGGGCCCCCATTGCCGCGGACAACGCGGCCTCGGCCTCCGCGCGACGCGAACCGACCTTGGGCGCATTGCCGACGATCTGGACCGCCGCGTTTGAGATCACGAAGCCTGCGGAGCGCACCCGCGAGGAGGCCTCCGCGAGGAGCGCCACTCCCGACGCGCTCGCCCACTCGGGCCGATCGGTACCGAAGTTCGAGCCAAGGTCCCCGAGCCCTGCGGCAGAGAAGAGTGCATCGCACAGCGCGTGCGCGGCCACGTCACCATCGGAGTGCCCCGCGAGGGTGCGCTCGTCGGGCCACTCCAGGCCCGCGAGGTACAACCCATTGCCATCTCCATACGCGTGGGTGTCAGTGCCGATGCCTGTCCTCATCATCGCGAACTCATCCTTCGCTCAAACGCCTCGATGTCCTCGGCGTAGGTGATCTTGCGCCCCAAGGGGTCGCCCTCGACCGTTGCCAGCCTGTAGCCGTAGTGGAGCACAAGCGAAGCGTCATCCGTGGCAACGATGCCGTCGGCAATGGCCCTCTTGTGTGCATCGCGCACGGCGCCGATGCGGAAAGCCTGGGGCGTCTGGACGGCGCCGAGGCGGCCCCTGTCGAGATAGGTCACGTCGCCGCCTACGCCGCTCACGATCGTGTCGACGACGGGGAGAACGGGAATCGCGGCGTCGTGGTGCTCGATCGCCTCAAGGAGGCGTCCAAAGACCGCTACCGGCATGAACGGACGCGCGGCGTCGTGAATGAGAACCGCGTCGTCGTCGCCCAAGTCGGCGAGTTCCGCTAAGCCGGCAGCGACCGATTCTTGCCTGCTGGCGCCACCAGCGATCACCCGCACGCGAGCCGCAACCCCGTCGAGTGCGGCGACAAAGTCATCGACGGCATCGGCGGGCGCAACGACGACGATGCGATCGGTCACCGATGCTAGAGACGACGCCGCCCACCGCACGAGGGAAACCCCGTCGATGGGCACGAGCGCCTTGGGAAGGTCGCGGCCCAACCGTGAGCCGCTACCTGCGGCCGTGATGACGGCCGCGAGTGTCACGAGGCGAGAACCTTGTCCAGATGCGCCTCGGCGACGCTCTCTTCGCATTTCTCGGCGAGAGCAAGTTCGCTCACGAGAATCTGGCGCGCCTTCGAGAGCATGCGCTTCTCGCCCGCACTCAGGCCCTTGTCGGTATCTCGACGGCTCAGGTCGCGAACGACCTCAGACACGCGAATCACATCGCCCGAAGCGAGCTTCTCGACGTTGGCCTTGTAGCGCCTGGACCAGTTGGTCGGCTCTTCGATATAGGGCTCGCGCAACACGGCGAACACCTTTTGGAGGCCGGCCTCATCGACCACGTCGCGCACACCCACCAAGTCGACGTTCTCCGCAGGCACCTCGATCGTGAGGTCTCCCTGCGCCACCTTAAGCTTGAGGTAGAGCTTCTCTTCACCCCTGATGGTGCGCTTCTTGATGTCTTCGATCAGGGCCGCACCGTGGTGCGGATACACGACCGTCTCGCCGACGACGAAGTTCATAAGTGTCTGATTCCCCTTAGATCCGAGAGCCCAGTCTACCACCGAGACGTTGGGCCCATACATGGCCTCGTTCGGGACCGGAGGGAGCGACACGCGGTGGAGCCGCGCGACTGCCAGCCGGTACTCTAGGACCGAAGTCCCTCCCGCGAAAGGAACTGCCGTGGCCGCTCGTTCACTGTCCGCCCTCGGCGCCCTAGGCGTCGTCGTGGCGCTGTCCCTCTCAGGATGCGCGTTGACCTCGCAGGTCACGACCGGAAAGCCCTACGCCGCCTCGGACGGCGTCGGCGGCACCGTTGACGGTGTCGTGGCCCAAAACCTGTTGCTCATCACCTCTGGAGCAGGTGCGAAGGCCGCCCTGGTGGGTTCGCTCTACAACGAGACCGGCGCGGCGGTCACCGTCGAAGTCACGGTTGAAAAAGGCAAGGCAACGTTGAGGATCCCGTCGATGTCGACGGTCACCCTTGGTCTTGCAGACGGGGACTCGGACCTGATCACCACATCGACCGTCGCCCCCGGACTCACGTCGCAGGTCACAATTAGTGTCGACAAGGGAGCACCAACCACCAAGCCGCTTCCCGTACTCGATGGCACGCTTCCCGAATACGCGGGAATTGTTGCCGCTCTCGAGGCGAAGCGCTCCTAGGAAGCGCCGCGCTCTGAGGTAGCGCTTCGGCGGCGGCCCGTGGCCCAACCGGCCCTCCGGCCTACCCGAAGCGGCCGGAAATGTAGTCCTCGGTGGCCTTTTCGGATGGCACCGAAAAGATCGTCGTCGTGTCGTTCATCTCGATGAGCCTGCCGGGCTTTCCCGATCCCGCGATGTTGAAGAACGCCGTCTTCTCCGAGACGCGAGCCGCCTGCTGCATGTTGTGCGTGACGATCACGATCGTGTAGTTGGTCTTGAGTTCTTGGATGAGGTCCTCGATCGCGAGCGTCGAGATGGGGTCCAGTGCCGAACAGGGCTCGTCCATGAGAAGCACATCGGGCTTGATGGCGATTGCTCGCGCGATGCACAGACGCTGTTGCTGACCACCAGACAGCGATGATCCAGGCTTGTCCAGTCGGTCCTTCACCTCATCCCACAGGTTCGCGCCCTTGAGGGATGATTCGACCATGTCCTCTGTGTCGCCCTTGGACATGCGCCTCGAGTTGAGCTTGACCCCCGCCACGACGTTCTCGGCGATGGACATCGTCGGGAACGGGTTGGGGCGCTGGAAGACCATGCCGACGTGACGACGCACGGCCACGGGGTCTACCGACGAGTCGTACAAGTTGGTGCCATCCATCAGCACCTCACCCTCGACGCGGGCGCCGGGGATGACCTCGTGCATGCGGTTGAGCGTGCGCAGGAACGTCGACTTGCCACAACCGGACGGGCCGATCAAGGCCGTGACGGAATTGGGTTCGATCGCGAGCGAGACGTCCTCTACCGCCATGAAGCTGCCGTAGAAAACGTTCAGATTGTTGACGTCGATGCGCTTAGCCACTGGGGATCCTTACCGACCGGTCTTGGGCGAGAGGTATTTGGAGATGAGGCGCGCCACGAGGTTGAGCGCCATGACGATGAGGATGAGCACAAGCGCGGCCGCCCATGCCCGGTACTCGTTGATCTCGGTGATGCAAGGTACCGACGGGTCGTTGCACACCGCCACGCCGTTGCGCCACGACGACACGATGAACACGGGAAGTGTCATCATGCGTCCGTCGAAAAGGTTGTAGTTCAACGAATCGGCCACACCCACCGCAATGAGCAGCGGTGCGGTCTCGCCGATGACGCGCGCGATCGCCAGAGTTATGCCTGTTGTGATTCCCGCGAACGCGGTGCGAACTACCACCTTGAGTACCGTGAGCCACTTGGGCACGCCGAGGGCATAGGCAGCCTCCCGGAGCTCGTGTGGCACCAAGCGCAGCATCTCCTCTGAGGCCCTCACGACAACGGGGATCATGAGCACGCTGAGAGCGACGGCACCCACGAAACCGGTCTTGGTCCCGGGGCCAACGAGGATGGCGAACAACGCATATGCGAAGAGTCCCGCGACGATCGAAGGGATGCCTGTCATCACATCGACGAAGAAGGTGACAAAAGTCTTGAGTCGCCCCTTGCCGTATTCGACCACGTAAATGGCGGTCAGCAACCCAATGGGTACCGAGATGAACGTCGCCGCCAAGGTGATGAACAGCGTCCCCCAGATCGCATGCAGAATTCCGCCGGTGGGCGCTCCCCCTGACACGCCACGCATCGACATTTGGAGGAACTCGATATTGAAATGGTGCGCGCCAGTGGAATCGACCATGAAGCGGCTGATTCCCTTGGTCACCACAGTGGCCGAGAGCCACACGAGCGGCACGAGCGCCAGCGCGAAAGAGAAGTAAACCAGTCCAGCCATCGCCGCGTTTTTTGCGCGGCGACCCGGTGACAAGGCGCCGAGGGGCGAGTTCAGGTCGGTGGTGGCCATGTCAGTTGGCTCCAGAGAACTCGGACCGACGGGAGACAATCCAGCGCGCGAGCATGTTGACCAACAAGGTGATAACAAACAGCGCCAGGCCCATCGCGATGAGCGCACTCACGCCTTGGCTATTGGCCTCGGGGAACTGCGCGGCGATGTATGACGCGATCGTATTGTGTTTGCCCGATTGGATCACGCCCCACGAGTACGTGAGTCCCGCCGAGATGATCATGTATACCGCCATCGTCTCCCCAAGCGCCCGGCCCAGCCCCAGCATCGTCGCACCGACGATGCCCGAGCGGCCGAACGGGAATACTGCCATGCGGATCATTTCCCACTTGGTGGCTCCCATCGCCAAAGCGGCCTCTTCATGGAGGCGCGGCGTCTGGAGGAACACCTCGCGTGACACCGCCGAGATGATAGGGATGATCATGATGGCCAACACGATCGAGGCGGACAGCGCCACACGGCCCGTGGGCGACACGTCACCCGTGGCGGGATCCGGCGCAAAGAGGGGGAACCACCCAAACCACTTACCCAGCCACGCGTAGAAGGGCTTCAGGACCGGCAGCAACACCATGACGCCCCAGAGTCCGTAGACCACCGAGGGAATCGCTGCGAGCAGGTCAATAAGGTATCCGAGACCCGCCGCGATTCTTCGGGGCGCGTAGTGAGAGATGAAGAGCGCGATTCCGATGGAGAGCGGCGTGGCAATCGCGAGTGCCATTGCGGAGATCAATACGGTGCCGAAGACGAGGTAGCCGATCACCGAGATGAGCGTCTCTCCCGAACCATGGCCCAGCCACTCCACCTTGGCCGCTAGCTCACCGGAACGATCGGTGATGGCCGGCCACGCCTCGGACAAGAGGAACGTGGCTACCGCCGCGAGCACCACAAGAATCAGGCTCGCCGCAAATCCAGAGACCCCTGCAAAGGCCTTGTCGGCGATGGCTTCTCTGCGGGCCGTGAGTGGCACCGCTGTGGCCAATTCGGTGGTGCTTGTCATCACGCTTCTGCTCCGTCAGGCTGGAAGGCCGGTGGTGGACTCATCCTTGCGGACAAGCCCACCACCGTCCAATCGCAGTGGGTTAGCTCGCGGCGATCTCGGCGAGAATCGCCTCAACCTTTGAAGACAAGTCCGCGGGCAGCGGGGCCGAGCCGGCCGCCGAAGCTCCGGCAGCCTGACCGTCAGCCGAGGCGATGTACGAAAGGAAGCCGGTCACGTTGGCCGCCGTGGTGGCGTCCGCGTAGTGCTGGCACACGATCGCGTACGACAGC
>JAYTGI010000339.1:0-9967 GCA_043733605.1 Demequina sp.
TTGACGACGGCCTCGGCGTTGGCATTGTTCGGGTCGCCCGGAGTCGACGCGACGTTGACGGCCCAGTTTTCGACCGTCCAGTACTTTGGCGCCTCACCCAGCTCCGAGCGCAACAGCAGCTCAAAGGACGCATCGGCCGCATCGAACGTGTAGCCCTGGGCTTCCGCATTCTTGACACGGTCTGTGACCCGCGTCAACAGTTCGCCCTGGCCCGCGAGGTCAAAGCCGAGTTCCTTGCCCTTGAGTTCGATCGAGGCACGGCCCGCCATCTCCGACACGAGCATCCGCATGTCGTTGCCGACGCCCTCAGGATCGGTGTGCTGGTAAAGGTCGGGATCCACCTTGATGGCCGATGCGTGGAGTCCCGCCTTGTGCGCAAACGCCGACGCACCCACGTATGGCTGGCGGGCAAACGGAGCGATGTTGGTGATCTCCGAGATCGCGTGCGAGAGCCTCGTGGACTCGCGCAGGCCGCCTGCCTTGAGGGCGATGGCGCCGCGCTTGAGTTCCAGGTTCGCGGCCACCGCGACGAGGTCGGCGTTTCCCGTCCTCTCGCCGTAGCCGTTGACACAACCCTGGACATGGAGGGCACCCGCGGCGACGGCGGCCATCGAGTTGGCGACCGCGCAGCCAGAGTCGTTGTGCGCGTGGATTCCCAGTGTGGTGGCGGTCCTCCCCGCAACTTCGGTGACGATGCGGCCCACCTCGTCGGGAAGCATGCCGCCGTTTGTGTCGCAAAGGACCAACGTCGACGCGCCCGCATCGGCTCCGGCGAGCAGCGCGCGTATGGCATATTCACGGTCATCGCGATAGCCGTCAAAGAAGTGTTCCGCGTCGAGCAAGACCCTGCGACCCTCGCCCACCAGGAACGCGACGGTCTCGGAAATCATCGCGAGGTTCTCGTCCCCGGAGACGCGCAGCGCCCGTTGTACGTGCCGCACATCGGACTTGGCGACGAGCGTGATGATGGGAGCCTCGGAGTCAAGCAGTGCCCGCACCTGGGGATCCGAGCCTGCTGAGGCGCCCGCGCGTCGCGTCATGCCAAAGGCCGCGAACTGGGCGTTGGCGAAGGTGAGCTCCTTGGCCACGAGCGAAAAGAACTCGGTGTCCTTGGGCACGGCTCCAGGCCAGCCGCCCTCGATGACTCCCACACCTAGGTCGTCGAGCAGTGCCGCAATCGCCATCTTGTCGGCCACGGACAGATTCATGCCCTCTTGCTGCGCGCCGTCGCGCAATGTGGTGTCGTAGATCTCGACGGTGAGATCCGCCATGGTCGTCTCCTCGGTCCAAAGGTGCCGCGCACTGACATCATCCCAACAAAAAAGCCCCCCTAGACGCTGGGAGGCTACGCGTCGGGAATCCCGACGCGCTACGGAATATTGATCGCGGTGTACATCGACTTCATTGTGACACAAAGGCCACGCTTTGGCGGCAATCATGAAGCACCCCCTTATGAACCACGGCGTGGTCTGCGGCAACACATTGTGTTCGATCTCACACGGTCTTTGGGTTTGCAGGGCGTTCCCTCCTACGATGGGACTATGTCCGCATGCAAGGAAGCTGCGACGACGCAACGTGGCCTGCCGCCGAGCAAACTGGCGAGCGCGCCGTGACGGAGCAAGTGACTGCGCCAACAGCGCAGCGCAAAATCCTACTCACCGCGGTCGGGGTGGTTGCGACCCTCACCGTTTTCGCCGTCGATATTTTCTTGCCCCACGGCTACGACGTCGCGTACCTTTACGCCTTGACCGTGCTGGTCGCGGGCTTCTCCGGAAGAAGTAAGGTGGTGATTCGCACCGCCATCGGCGTGTGGGCGCTCACGGGCCTGGCCTTCGCTATCAAAGAGCGTGGCGACCCGCACGGCAGCACGGCGCAAGAGATATTTAGCAAGGTGATGTCGGCCGTCGTCATCGCGCTCGTCGCCGTCGTGGTGATCGCTGTCATTCAGCGAGAACTCAGAAATATGGAACTCGGCAAGGCACTTCGCGCCGCCGAGGGTGACCGAGAAGCCGACAGGCGGATGCTCGCAGCCGCGAGCGCGGTCGCTGCGATCGGCACGTGGTCACTCGACGCAGACGACGATCGATTCGATTGGTCTGACGAGGCCTTTGCGATGCATGGGTTCCCGCCCGGCCACCGACCGCTCCGCGATGAGGTCCTCGGGCTTATGGACGTGGAAGGCGCCGCGCGCCTGGGAAACGCCCTCGACCGTGCGTGGCAGACGGGTGCCCCATTTCGGGAGGAACTGCAGATCAACCTGCCCGACGGCTCGCAGCGGTGGATCGTGAAAATGGGAGAGACGATCCGCCGTGACAACGAGTCGATTGCCCGCGTCCACGGCACGGTGCAGGACATTACACCCTGGAAACAGGCGGAACTCGCGGCCTCCGTTGAGGGCAACCGCTTCTCTCAACTCACCCAGTCCCTGCCGATCATCGTGTGGACCGCCGACGCGGACGGCACGATCGACTACTTCAACGATGCGCTCGTGAACTACACCGGAGTAACGAGCGAGGATCTTCTCGCAGACCAGTGGCTATCCATCGTGGATCCACAAGACCTCGACCGGGTGCTGCTGGAATGGCACGAGTGCGTCGCAACGGGCAACAGCTACGACATCGAGTTCCGGGTCAGGGGCGCCGACGGCATCTTTAGATGGCACCACTTATCCGCTCAGCCAGAGCGAAATACTTCCGGTGAGGTCGTCAGGTGGTGGGGCAGCTCGATCAACGTCGATGCCAACCGCAGGCTGCGAGAGGAAGCGGATACGATTGCAGCCGAGCGCGAGATCGTCCTGGAAAGCATGAGTGAAGGCGTGTACGCCCTCGACCGCGACTGGCGCGTGGTCTACATGAATTCGAGCGCGGAGACAATCCTGGGACGCACGCGCGACACCTTCGTCGGCCAGATCTTGTGGGACGTGTCGTCCAAGACCACGGATTCCGAACTCTTCCAGTTGCTCTCGAGGGTCATGGACTCAGGGGTCACGGAAGGTGCCTCACACCATAGTGACGCGCTCGGCAAGTGGCTTGACATGTCGGTAAGTCGTAGCGAAGTGGGCGTCACGGTCTTCTTCCGTGATGTGACTGAAGTGAGGCACCTGTCCGAACAACTCGCCCAATCGCAACGACTCGAGGCGATCGGCCAATTGACGGGAGGCATCGCTCACGACTTCAACAATTTGCTCACGGTGGTCTTGGGCGGCGCGGACGCGCTCACTGCCGACGACACGTTGACGGACGATTCCCGCGAGATGGCCGAACTCATCGGAAGTGCGGCCGAGCGCGGCGCGGAGCTCACCCACAGGTTGCTCGCGTTCTCGCGTCGCCAGCCGCTGGAACCCCAATCGGTGGACCTTTCGGAGCGTATCAAGCAGCTCGAACCACTGTTGCGCCGCACCCTGGGGGAACACATCCGCATCGTAGTCGAACCGGAACCAAGCGCTCCTGCCGAGGTCGATCCAGGCCAATTCGAAAACGCGCTTCTCAACCTGGCGATTAACGCAAGGGATGCCATGCCTCACGGTGGCACCCTGACGATCGAGGTGGCTACCATCACTCTCGATGACTCCTACGTGACGGCCCACTCCGACGTCAAACCAGGGACGTATGCGGTGGTGACCGTCACCGACTCGGGCACCGGCATCGCCCCCGACAACATGGGACACCTTTTCGACCCTTTCTTCACTACCAAGGAGGCGGGAAAGGGCTCGGGCCTGGGCCTCGCGATGGTGTGGGGATTCATCAAGCAAAGCGGCGGCCACATCACCGTCTACAGCGAGCCGAACTTCGGAACTTCTTTCAAGATGTATTTGCCGCCGGCAGTGACGGCACCCATCCCCACACGGCCGGCAAGCGTGCAGATCTCCACTGGACCACTGAGCGGCACGATCTTGCTGGCAGAAGACGACGACTTGGTGAGGGTATTCGCCACGGACCGCCTGAGAGCCAAGGGCTACAACGTGGTCGCGGCGGCTTCGGGCCCGGAGGCGCTCAAGGCTCTCGAGGCCATGGAGAGAATTGACTTGCTTTTCACCGATGTGATGATGCCTGGCGGCATGACGGGAAGGCAACTAGCCGACGCCGTGGTCGAGAGGCGCCCTGGCACCCCAGTCCTGTACGCCTCCGGCTATACGGAGAACGTCATCCTCCACAACGACAGGCTCGACCCAGGCGTGAGGCTCCTCGCAAAGCCCTACTCGACAAGACAACTCATCGAGCGCGTCGGCGATTTGCTTGCGACCGACGAGCAGGCCCCCCCATGACCGCGCGTCGGCCCGCGGGCCGCGTGCTCATCATCGACGACGATCACCTCGTTGGCGCGATGCTCGTCGCACATGCGCATGCGGCGGGCTTCGACGCAAAGGTGACGGACGACCCGGAGGCTTTCTACGCGCTCGCCCGGGAGTGGAAGCCCACGTTCGTTGTGGTTGACCTGGTGATGGGTGCCGTTGACGGGCTCACGGTGCTCAAGGCCCTTGCGGAGATGCACTCGGATGCGGCGGTGGTCATAGCGAGCGGGATGGGCGCCAAGATCCTTGACTCTGCCAGGCAATTTGCGGCCGCGAGTGGCCTCGCATACGGAGGTGTCCTCCACAAGCCCTTCCGGCGCAGCGATGTGGCGAAGGTTCTCGCCGCTGGTGCGCATGCCCCCGACGCCGACGGTGCCGTGCTCGATGTCTTTGGCGATTGGGACTCTGACAGTTTCGAAGAAGCGCTGCTGCGTGCGGTCGCACGCGACGAGCTCGGCGTCGCCTTTCAGCCCAAGGTCTCTTGCCTCGATGGACACATCGTCGGTTATGAGGCGCTGGTGCGCTGGAGCCATCCGACGTTGGGCGCGATTCCGCCGGATGCGTTCATTCCGAGAGCCGAAAGCCTGCGCATCATCAGCATCGTGACTGACTCCGTCGCTGCCACCGCGATGGCATGGTTCGCCTCCGCGAGATCTCATACGTCAGAACATCTGGCGATCAACATCTCGGCTGTTGAACTCACGGGTTCTGATCTGGGCGCACGGCTCTTGGGCGAATGCAAGCGGTCTGGACTCGACCCGTCCCGCATCGTCCTTGAGGTCACAGAGACCAGCGCCGTGACAAACGCCACCGAGTCGCTCGAGGTCCTCACCCGCTTGCGGCTCGATGGATTCCAACTGTCGATCGACGACTTTGGAACTGGGTATTCGTCGATGACTCAGTTGTCCACGATGCCCTTCACCGAGGTCAAGATCGACCGGTCCTTTGTGCGCAACCTAGGCACGTCGCTGCACGCCGAGGTCATGGTGCGTTCGATGCTCCAGCTCAGCAAGGGCCTGGGGATCGAGAGCACCGCGGAGGGCGTCGAAACGGCCGCGGCCCTGGGTGTGCTGAGCGAAATGGGATGCGACTTCGCGCAGGGCTACCACATCGGGTACCCGATGACCGAGTCCGACCTCGAGGCCTGGATCTTCGCTCACGCCAGCGGACACTAGATCCCGTTTACGACACGGCGCTTCTGCGACGGTGTGCCCCTAAAGCGCTGTGCCGTTGAGCACTCTGCGCCGGAGCTTCCAGTCCGGCAAGTGCTGATCCATGACCGCGTAGAAGCGCGCGTTGTGCCCGCGCTCGGTGAGGTGTGCGAGCTCGTGGACGATGACGTATTCGAGCAAAGACGGATCGCGACGCGCGAGCTCCAGATTGAACGTCACGCGCTTGGTCGCGGTGTTGCATGTGCCCCAGCGCGTGGTCATGCGGCGAATGGCGATCTGGGGCATCTGCACTCCCATGACCTGCGCCCAATACTCGACAAGGGGCGGCACGGAGACCTTGAGCTTGCGGCGCAGCGCCTCGGCCTCTGGTCCCGCCACGAGCGGCTGAGGTTGCCCCGCGAGCCGTTCCTGGTGCTTGGCGATCCACGCGGCCCTGTCGGCAACGAACGCCGAGATCGTGGACATGGGCACGTGCCTTGGCGCGCTCACGACCACCTCGCCATGCGGGGCCCTCACAGTGATGCGAAGGTTCTTGATCCGCTTGCGATTGAGCGTGTACTCGACCGGTGCTGCCATAGTGCGATCAGCGTACGCCCGGCCTCCGACAGCGTCCCTCAGGCTTGCTGCACCCTGTGCGTGTCCGCCGTCAGTGCGCGCAGTTCGTCGGCGGTGGTGCGCGTTCCGTACGCGGGCGTGTCGCGCTCGACGCGCCATGATTCGTTGAGCGGCCCCAGGTCGACGGCGTCGTAGCCCAGGCTGTCAAGGAAGTACGCCACCGCAACTTTCGCTTCGCCGTCATTGCCCGCGATGGGCAAGGCGCGGCGGTTTTCGGCGCCCTTGGGCAGCCCGTCGGAGGGGATCTCGTGCGCGAAGATGTTGTTGAAGGCCTTCACCACATGGCTCGCTGGCAGGTGCTCCTGGAGCAGTTCCGACGTGGTTGAGGCGTTGGTATCGAGCGCCTCGATGCGGCCGTCGCGCTGCGGGTAGTAGTTATTCGCGTCGATCACAACCTTGCCTTTGAGCGGCGCAACCGGAACCGTCTCTCGCGCCTGCAAGGGGATGGCGACGAGCACAAGATCGCCAGCCTCGGCCGCCTCGTCGACGGTAGCCGCGCGGGCTTTGGGGCCGAGTTTGGCGACCAGTTCAGCGAGGGACGCTGGGCCGCGCGAATTGGCGAGCACCACGTCATAGCCTGCGTTGACGGCCGCTTGGGCCACGTTCGTGCCGATCTTGCCGGCACCGATCATTGCGATAGTAGGCATATTCCGTGAACGTCTCGGGGGCGCTGACCATTCCATCCGGTATGCCAACCCAACCCCAGCCGCCCGCGCTGCGTACTACCTGCATGAAGCACGCAAGGATGGCCCCATGAGCACCTGGTCGAAGGCCCTGGATCAGTTGGTCCGCGAACGCGGCCCCGCGCTGTTCGGATATGCCTATGTCCTGACGGGCAATAGCGCCGATGCCGAGGACCTGGTCCAATCGGCTCTGGTCCGCACGTTCCGCACGGGGCGCGCTTCTCAAGGCATCGACAGCACGCACGCGTACGTCAAGCGGGCCATCACCACGGCCTTCATCGACGCGGGCCGACGCGCCAACGCCAGGCCGCAGCGCGCTCCTGGGGACGCGGGCGATCCGGCCCTCACCACATCGGCGCCCCACCCCGACCACGCCGATGCCGTGGCCACGTGCGTCGATTTTCACGAGGCGATTTTGGCGTTGCCGCCACGCGAGCGCGCCTGCATCGTGCTTCGCTACCTCGAGGACAAACCGGTGGGCGCGATTGCCGCCGAGCTTGGCCTCGCCACCGGCACTGTCAAGCGCTACCTCTCGGACGCCGTCACCACGCTGCGCGCCAGCGCCGCAGACATCGACTTCAGCACAGACGCAACGGTTCCCGTCGTCTCCCACTCAGGAGGAAGCTCATGATCACCGCTTACGAACAGCTGTCGCAGATCGCCAGCACCGGCGCGGGGCGCTTCGCCGCCACCGCCCTCGCTTCTGGCCATGCCGGGGTGACGCGCCGGGTGCGCCGCCATCGCACCGTGCGGGCCGCCGCTACAAGCGTGGCGGGCATCGGCGTCATCGGCGGGGCCGTGTGGGGGGGCATGGAGGCGTTCGCGCGGGGCCAGGGACTCGCGCCCGCAGTGATGACGACGCCCGACGCCACCGAGGCGATTTCTACCTTAGACGTCTCGGCCCTGGGGCCATGCGACGATGCGCTCGAGCACCTCGGCGACCCCGCGACCGCCGTCTTCCCTGACGGCGAGGTTCCCAACAACGTCCTGTGCATGATCACGAACGGGAACGGCGTCGCGCTCATGCTTTCCCCCGATGCCGGACCAGCATCTCCACTGATCTTGCGCGCGGATGCCGCGATGGCTTTTGCGGGCGCTACGGACGCCATCAGGGGCACTGGCCTAGAGGTACCGTGCTTTTGGTCGGCGTACATGCCTTCGACCGATGAGCGCCGACTCCAGGAGGCTGGCGGCACCGCGTCCGCCGAGGCCGCCTCGGCCCATGGCGCTGGCCTTGCGTTCGACCTTTGCGCCAGTGATGAGGCCGCCTTCGACGACATCGCGACGGTGGTGGCCCGATACGGCTGGACCGTACCGGATCCTGCAGCTCCGTGGCACTTCGAGTATTCACCCTCGGGCGAGGCCCTTTCAATGGGCAGGATCACCCTGCCCGAGGGCGAGACTGTCGACGAGATCGCGGGCAAGATCGCCGAGGTGTACGGCTCGACACCGGAGGAAGTGGCCGCTGCTCTCGCGGCCTCGGTCCAGGAACTGATTCCCGACGCGAGCACCGCCGAAGGATGGCCGATCACTGGCACCATCGACTTCACCAGCGCGGGCACGTTGCGGGAAGCGACCGACCTAGTCATCAACGCGCGTGTCCAGGAGCTCACCGACCTTGGCGTGCCCCGCTCTGACTGGCAGACGGTCATCACCAAGGCGTCACTCGTGGAGCGCGAGGCGAAGCTCGACGTGGACCGACCCATGATCGCGCGCGTCATCGAGAATCGTTTGGCCAAGGATATGAGGCTCGAACTCGACTCGACGGTGATGTTCGCGGCGCCTGGTGACGGCGCGGTCTTCACCACCGAACTGCAGAGGGCCACCGATTCGCCCTACAACACGTACCTCTACCAGGGGCTCCCTCCGGGCGCGATCGCGACGCCCTCTGACGAGTCGGTACGTGCAGTACTCAACCCCGCCGAGGGCGACTGGCTCTTCTTTGTGACCGTCAACCTTGAGACGGGCGAGACGGCGTTCGCGTCCACGTTCGAAGGACACCAGGCAAACGTGATGATCCTGCAGCAGTGGATCAATGAACAACCGACCGCGTAGCGGTTGGCCGATGTCAGCGGGGCCACCGGAGCCGTGCCAGAGTGAGTGACACTCCGGGAAGGTGACTCACGTGCGGCATGCGGCAGAGGTAACGTGGTGGCACGTGTACCCCCTCGGGTTCCTTGGCGCCACCATCAGGCCCGATGCCGACGGACCGGCGCCCGCCACAGCACCCACCCGCACCCTCGCGTCGCTCATCCCTTGGCTCGACTACGCGGCCGAGCTCGGCTTTGAGGGGCTGCTGCTCGGCCCGATCTTCGCGTCGTCCAGCCACGGCTACGACACGCTCGACCACCTGGCGATCGACCCCCGCCTCGGCACCGAGGCGGACTTCGACTCGCTCGCCGCGGCGTGTGCGGCACGCGGGATGCACCTCGCCCTCGACGGAGTCTTCAACCACGTCGGCGACCAGCATCCGTGGGTGCTCGACGCCCTCGCCAACGGCCCCGGCTCCCCCGGCGCCAAGCGCGCGCGCGTCGACCACGCCCCCGACGGCACGGCATCGGCGCACGTGTTCGAAGGCCATGGCGGCCTGGTCACCCTGCGGCACGATTCCGAGGAGGTGCGCGCCTACACCGCCCAGGTGATGACGCATTGGCTCGACCGCGGGGCGACCGCGTGGCGGCTCGATGCCGCATATGCGGTCCCCTCCGACTTCTGGGCCGACGTCCTGGGCCGCACCCGTGCCACCCGCCCCGATGCCTGGTTCCTGGCCGAGGTGATCCACGGCGACTACGCGGCCATCGCTGCCGCGAGCACTGTCGACAGCGTCACGCAATACGAACTGTGGAAGTCCCTCTGGAGCTCGATCGCCAATCGCAACTTCTTTGAGCTGGACTGGACGCTCAAGCGCCACCTCGAGTTCTGCGAGACCTTCATACCCTCCACGTTTGTGGGCAATCACGACGTGACGCGCATCGCGTCCCACGTGGGCATCGACGGCGCGATCGCGGCCTTGTGGCTACTCATGACTCTGCCTGGCACGCCGTTCGTGTACTACGGCGACGAGGTGGGCGCGCTTGGCGTCAAGGAGGATCGTATGGGGGGCGACGACGCAGTGCGGCCCGAGTATCCGGCTGCACCCCCGCCTGGGTGGGCCTCGGATGCCGACGCGGCGCGCGTGCTTGCGGCACACCGCGAGGCCATCGCGC
>JAYTGI010000340.1:0-9965 GCA_043733605.1 Demequina sp.
GCCGAGATGTCGGAGTTGGCCGATGACCTGGCCGCGATGGCCCGCCACGTCGCCGTGGCCATTGATCGCGCCGGCGAGGCGCTCCTGACACAAAACGCCGAGCCTGCTCAGCAGGTCATCGCCGAGGACGTTCAACTCGACGCGATCGAGGAGACGGTGGACGAGCGCTGCGTGCTGCTCATCGCGCAGCAACAGCCAGTGGGTCTCGACCTGCGCACCATCATTGTCAGCCTGCGTATCTCTGCCGCGCTCGAGCGCATGGGAGACCTCGCCCAGCACATTGCCGAGTTCGCGCGCCGCGCGTACCCCGACAGCGCGATTCCCGATTCACACACCGAGACTATCGCCGCGATGGCGGCGGCCTCCAAGAAGGTCGCCCTCGAGATCGTCGACCTCATCGAAGGGCGGGACCTCAACGTGGCGGCGGGAATCGTGAGCGACGACGACCACCTCGATGAGCTGCACTCGACGGCGTACCGCCTCATGCTCGAGAACGGCTATACGGCGACCCCCCAAGAGATCCTGAACATGGCGCTCGTTTCCCGGTACTTCGAACGCTTCGGTGACCACGCCGTCGGCGTCGCGCGCCGCATCGTCTACTTGGTCACCGGCGACCACACGGGAGAGCGGTCCTCCATCTAGGGGTGGCGCTTCACCGACGCTTCACCGACGCTTCACCGACGCTTCAGGCTAGGCACAACAGGCTACGACGGAGAACGGGCCCCGACCATGCGGTCGGGGCCCGTTCGCGTCGGCCAGGCAATGAGAGGCTGACCGTCCGTCTTCGTTACTTCAGTTGTACTACTTCTTGCCCTGATTGGCTACTGCCTGAATCGCCGCGGCGGCGGCTTCGGGGTCGAGGTACGTGCCACCCGGGTTGGTGGGCTTGAGGTCTTCGTCGAGGTGATAGACGAGCGGGATGCCAGTAGGCACGTTCACGCCCACGATGTCGTCATCTGCAATTCCGTCGAGGTATTTGATGATCGCGCGTAGCGAGTTGCCGTGCGCGGCGACCATCACGGTCTTGCCCGCCTTGAGGTCGGGCACGATCGCGGACTCCCAATATGGAAGCGCGCGCTCGAGCACGTCCTTGAGGCACTCGGTGGCAGGGATGGACTCGCCCGCGTAGCGCACATCGCCAACCTGCGTGTACGGGTTGTCGTCCGAGATCGCGGGCGGCGGCACGTCATAGGAGCGACGCCAAATCATGAACTTCTCTTCGCCGAACTGCTCGAGCGTCTCTGCCTTGTTCTTGCCCTGGAGGTCGCCATAGTGGCGCTCGTTGAGGCGCCAGTCGCGCTTCACAGGAATCCAGTGGCGGTCGGCGGAGTCAAGAGCCAGGTTCGCGGTCATGATTGCGCGGCGCAACAGCGAGGTGTGAACCACGTCGGGCAACACGCCCGCTTCCTTCAGCAGCTCGCCGCCGCGCTTGGCCTCGCCCCAACCCTTGTCGTTCAGGGGCACGTCGACCCAGCCGGTGAACAGGTTCTTGGCGTTCCATTCGCTCTCGCCGTGGCGGAGGAGGATGAGTGTGTACGTCATGGGACTATCTTGACGCATCTCGCACACGTTTGCGCGCGGCCAACGTCCCAGCGCGAACAGGCCCTATAGAGCGACGACGCACGCCGGGCTTGTGACCTGCACCGCGGCGAAGTTGGGCGTGGCCACGGCGCCGGACTCCGACTCGGGAGGCAGTGCGAGCACATCCGCCAGAGCAAAGGCCCGCACCTCGTGGTCCTTCTCCAAGGCCACCACGATGGAATCGTCAACGATCGCGAAGTGGCGTGGCCAATGGCCGACGTCGAATGCGCACCTATAGGTGACCTCACCCTCTGGCGCGATGTCGAACACCGAAATGACATCAACTCCCCTGACAGACACGAGCAGGACATCGCCGTTGTGCCCTGCCACGATCGCGACATGCGCGTCGTATGTCGTGTCGCCAGTGCGCTGGGGCGCAAGCGTGGTCGGCTGCTCGGCGATCACCTCTGCGGTAGAGGACGGTCGGTCCCAGCGGAGCGTTCGCAACCGATGGTCGAGCTCGCATACGACGTAGATCAGCTCGCCCCTGACAGCCATGTAGCGAGGACCCGAGCCCGCCGGTAGCGTCGCGGCAATCCCCTCATCGCTCAACATCCCTCCCTTGCCCACGCGGTACCTGCGGATCTCATCGGTTCCGAGGTCGGCAACGAGCACGTGGCCCCCGCCAGGGCTCATGCACGACGAGTGAGCGTGCGACGATTCCTGCCTACCGGCGCGGGGGCCAGCGCCCGAGTGAGTCCAGATCTGTTCGGGCTGATCGCACACGGGGAATCCCTCAGGTCCAAGCCTCAGCACCGCCAATTCACCGGTGCCGTAGTTGCACACGTACAGCGCCGACGCGTCCGGCGCCACGAGCACGTGACAACCGTAGGAACCCCCCACGACAATGCGCGCAAGCTCGCGCGGTTGGCCGTCGAGAGAAAGCACACTCACCACCGTGGGATCGGCCTCCTCGACGGCATAGAGGAGGGGCAACACCGGGTGCCTCGCAACGAAGGAAGGGGCAGGCTGCGTCGTCACTTGAATCGCGTGATCGAGACCGCCGGAAGCGAGCGACAGTCGCCATACTCCCTCGCCCTGGCCGACGGGCGCGCCCAGGCCCTTCGCGGGATACGTGCCCACCCATAGCGTCGTCATGGTGAAACCTCCACGTGAAAAAGGGCCCCGGCCGCTCTCGCGTCGGGGCCCGCGCCCAAGGGGCGCCACATTCATTCGAGCGCTGCGCTCAGTTCACAAAACCTCGTTCACAAAGACTCGTTCACAAAGCCGAGGGCGCAGCGCGGGTGGGGCAGCGGGTACTGGGGCAGATGGTCCTGGGGCTGCGCCTAGTGGGCAGCGACGTACGCGGCCCGAACCTCGGCAGAGATCCGGCCTCGCTCGGACACGCCGAGGCCGCTGGACTTGGCCCACGCCCTGATCTTGCTCGTGTCCGAGTTTGCGACTGGGCGCCCAGCGGTACGGCCGGAAACCTTGCGGGCCGCCTTGAGCCACGGCGCGACGGCTGCACGGAACTCGACCGCGTGCGCGGTCGACAGGTCGATCTCGTATGACGCACCCTCGACGGAGAACTTCAAGGTCTCGTCGGCAGATCCGCCGTCGATATCGTCAAGAAGGACCACTTGGACTCTTTGCGCCATGCCGAATTCCTTTCAAAGGGGTTTCCGCTATCATCACACACGAGGACGCAAAACAACAATAGGTGATGAATCCCACCAAGATCATTGTTGGGTTCGGCAATGACGCCGCAAAGTGCTACTCAAGACGCATAAAACCTGCTGGGTATTTTCGCTACGCTTCGGGGTCGTTTGAATGGCTTTCGCGGTGTGCCTCGGTCAGCCTGGCTGCAGCAGCTGCTTGCTCTCGGTCGTAGGCGGCGATCGACTCGCGCTCGTGCCGATCGGCGCGCGTGATTCCGCGCATGACATAGACGAAGACTCCGAGCACGCCCACCGAGGGCAATACTCCTGTGAGTACCGTTGCAACGTTCATCGGTTCTCCTCGGGCTTGACCAATGGAAACAGAATGGTCTCCCGAATTCCTAGACCCGTAAGGGCCATGAGGAGCCGGTCAATGCCCATTCCCATGCCACCCGCTGGCGGCATGCCGTGCTCCATGGCTGTCAGAAAGTCCTCGTCGAGGCGCATCGACTCATCATCGCCTTGAGCGGCCATGCGTGCCTGCTGCTCGAAGCGTTCTCGCTGAATCACGGGATCGACGAGCTCAGAATATGCGGTTCCAAGTTCAAAACCCTTGACGTACAGGTCCCATTTCTCGACGATTCCCGTTTCAGTGCGGTGGTCCCGCGTCAGGGGGCTCGTCTCGACAGGAAAGTCCATCACGAACGTGGGGGCCGACAAGTGGTCGCCCACATGGTGCTCCCACAATTCCTCGACCAACTTGCCATGGTTGACCCGCTTGGGATCGACCGAGATCTCGGCGTCCTCGCATAGTCGTTCGAGCTCCGCGACCGATGTGTCTGGTGTGATCTGGGTGCCCACAGCCTCGGACAAGGACCCATACAACGTGAGGGAGGTCCATTCGCCGCCGAGGTCGTATTGAGTCCCGTCGGCGTGTGTCACTTCTGTCGAACCGAACAGGTCGACTGCCGCGCCTTGAACAATCTCCCTCGTCAGGGTCGCCATCGTCATGTAGTCGCCGTACGCCTCGTACGCCTCGAGCATTGAGAACTCGGGCGAGTGAGAAGAGTCGGCCCCTTCATTGCGAAAATTCCGGTTGATCTCGAACACCTTCTCGATCCCGCCGACGACCGCCCTCTTGAGGAACAACTCGGGGGCAATGCGCAAAAAGAGGTCGATGTCGAAAGCATTCATGTGCGTGACAAACGGGCGAGCACTCGCCCCGCCGTGCTGGGTCTGCAGCATCGGGGTCTCAATCTCGATGAATCCGCGAGAATGCAGAGACTCGCGAAGCGAGCGCATGAGGTGGGCCCGATTGCGCGCAGTCTCCCTAGCGGCTGGGCGAACTATCAGGTCGACATATCGCTGACGCATTCGTGTGTCTTCCGCAAGTTCCTTGTGGAGCACGGGAAGCGGGCGCAATGCCTTTGCGGCCAGCGCCCACTCTGTGACGAAAATGCTCACTTCTCCCCTGCGGGACTTTCCGGCACGTCCCTTCGCAAAAAGATGATCTCCCAGGTCGACATCAACCTTGAACGCGGCTAGAGACTCTTCGCCGACCTCGGCGAGGCTCACCATCACTTGGAGTCGGTTTCCCTCGCCGTCTTGGACCGAGGCGAAGCACAACTTTCCTGTATTGCGCACAAAGACAACGCGGCCAGCGACGGCCACGATGTCGTCCGTCTCCTCGCCGTCTGCGAGCCCCGCGTAGCCGACGCTCACGTCGGCAATCGCGTGAGTCACTGGCACGCTCACCGGGTATGCCTCGCCCCCGGCGGCGAGAATGCGATCGCGCTTGTCGCGCCGCACGCGCATCTGCTCGGGGAGTTCGTCTGGCGTCGAGGCGTCGGACGTTGGGACGAGGGGTTCTTCGGTCACGCGCTCAAGGGTACCCGGGTGCGGGGGCATCACACGGGCGTCGAGCAGATCAGTGCAGGTCGAGGGCGATGTCGAGGATGGGGGAACTGTGCGTCAATCCCCCGACCGACATGAAATCGACTCCCGACGCCGCAACAGAGGCGGCCGTCTCGAGCGTCAGCCCGCCCGTCGCCTCAAATCTCACCGACCCATATTCCGCCGCGCGCCCGCGCATCTCTGCGATCACGGCCGCCATCGCTGCGGGCGACATGTTGTCGAGCATGAGGAATCGCACCCCCGCATCGAGCGCCTCGATTGCCTGCTCGCGACTCTCGACCTCGACCTGAATCGGTACGCCAGGGAAGGCCTCGCGAATTGCGTCGACCGCACCCGTCACCGAGCCCGCCGCAACGATGTGGTTGTCCTTGACCATCGCGCAGTCGTAGAGGCCAAAGCGCTTGTTAGTGCCGCCCCCGCATCGCACCGCGTACTTGTCGAGTTCGCGCAGGCAGGGAGTCGTCTTTCGCGTGTCGAGAACACGCGCGGAGGTGCCCTCGAGCGCGTCCGCCCAGCGTCGTGTGTGGGTCGCAACGCCCGAGGCCCTCGACATGAGGTTGAGGATCGTGCGTTCTGCGATGAGTACGACGCGCCCCGCTCCCTCAATGCTTGCGACTACCGTCCCTGACGTGACGCGGTCGCGGTCGGTCGCACACATCGTGACGGTGGGCGCCGCGAGGCCGAGGCGGTCGGCCACCTGCGCAAGCACCTCGGCGATGACATCTAGCCCAGCGACGACGCCGTCCTCGCGCACCACGACGTCGCCGCTCACGACGGCATCGCGAGCGATTGTCGCTTGAGTGGTGACGTCGCGTCCGGGGCTCCCCCCCAGGTCCTCGTCGAGCACCAGCGCGACGGTGCGCGCGAGCCATTCGCGATCGAGCGGGCGATCTGGGGGTAGGTCTTCAGGCATCATTTGCCTATTGTGACGCACCGCGCGGCCGGGACGTATGGCCTTCCCGTACGGGTACGGGTGGGGGTATCATCAGCACGGAAGCGGTGTACCACGCCCCGCGTGATGAAGGAGTGCCCATGTCGGCCGTTCACTTGGAGTCTTCAGACCTCGAGCCCGTCATCAAACGACTGCGGCGTGCGCAGGGCCAACTTGCAGGCGTTCTCAAAATGATCGACGAGGGCCGCGAATGTGGCGATGTCGTTACTCAGCTCGCCGCCGTGTCAAAGGCCATCGACCGCGCGGGCTTCACGATGATCGCCGCCGGCCTTCAGCAGTGCATCCGCTCGGACGAAGACGAGACCGAGGCCCGTGTGCGCCTCGAGAAGATGTTCATGTCGCTGTCCTAAGACGGCAGGGCCAGCCGCGACTCGAGCGCGCTCCTGATCCGTTCGCTTGCGACGTGGTCTCCCACGTCAATGGCGTCGGCTAAATCCGTGAGGCCAGCCTCGAACACCCGTTGCGGCGCCAGCGCTCCTGCCCCAAAGGTCTTGACGACGTTTGCCCGATATGCGCGACGCTTCCACCACGTCGCACCCACCGTACCCACGTACATAGCAGGCACGGCGCCCAAGGCCCCTTGTCGCGCGAGCACCTGCTGGAACCATCGGTGCTCCTCGGTCCGCAGGTAGCGCAACACGGCCCACATGACGAGCGGCACCACGATCACGTAGGCGAGCTTCGCCCAGAGCGATCCCAGCCACGGCGAGTTCCATAGCCCGTGGAGACCCGCCCCGAGCGCGATGAGCGCGAACCCCATCGGTATCTTTCCACGGCGCCTTCCCACGGCCAGCACTCCGATGCCCGCGCCCAAGGCTGACGAGAACACGATGTGGGACACAGGACCAAAAACGATGGCCCGCGCAACGTAAACCACCGTCGTCGAGGCCAGCTCGTTCTCGCCAAGATTGAGATAAGCGATGTTGATCCCATACAAGACGTCCTCGGTCACGGTGAAGCCCACCGCACTGAAAGCGCCCAACAGGGCAGCATCCATGGGCGTTCGCAGGCGCTGGCCCGCGGCGAGCAACACCACCGCGATCCCGAGCGCCTTGCCCGTCTCCTCGGTGAAAGGCGCGATGAGCGCCGCTCCCCACTGCTGAGCGGCATCGATCCCCACGCGTTGACCAAGAACGGTAATGAGGGCGCTGTTTGCGGGGAGCGCATAGACTCCCGCTGCGGAAAACGCCCCCCACGCCATCGCCGCAATCGCTCCCGACCTGGAGATGCGGGACCACAGTTGCGGCAGCCTGAGAAGCCACCACCACCCGACCACGAGCGGAGCGGTGAATACGAGGCCACTGAAGGCCGCGACAGGGTACGTGAGCGCACCCGGAAGCAGCGCCCATCCGGCCATTGATGCACCAACGAGGCTCGAGGCGACAAGCAGCCACCAGCCCGCGCGGCGGGGCGCGAAGCCGACCGCGAACCGTCTCCGCTCAAGCTCTCTCACGAGGCCGCCCCAACATCGGGAGTGAAGCCTTCCATCGTCACCGAAGCGACAACCGCGTCGATCACGTCGGCGACCGCCGCGACATCGGAGTCGGGGCCACGGACGATCACGAGCACGACGGACGTGTCGCGCCTGAGAACGACGACCCGCCGAGGATCGTCACTTGGGGCGTCGCGCCCCGGAAGGATTTGCCACTTCTCGCCTCCTGTTCCGTCGGCCGTTTCGGGAATGTCGGGTAGCACTGGCGGCCGAGAGAAGACCAGATCCGCGGCCTGCGCGACCAAACGGCTCGATGTGCCGAGCCACACGGCATCGGCAATCCTGATCTCCACCTTGCCAAGCGTTGCGACGGGTTGGCGTTGAGAAGCGGACGAGATGTCGACATCCCAGCCGGCAGGGAGTGTCACGTTCGCCATCGTGAGCTCGATGGCGTGGTCCGCAGTGAGATGCCTGGTAACCGGACCGTGAGAGGGCAAAAGCGGAATGGCGAATCCAAATGCGACCAAGGTCACGACTACAACGGCGAGCCAAAGGGCACGCTGGAAACGGTTCACCCTCAGAGAATAGCGGGCCTTCCGGCTCGCATACCCCCGGGGGTATCTGATAGCCTTGCGACATTGCCGGGTGACCCCACGTCTCCTGCCCAGAAATCCTGAGGAGTAGTCATGAGAATTGTGGTTGTTGGCGGAGTTGCAGGTGGCATGTCTGCCGCCGCACGAGCGCGCCGTCTGGACGAAAGCGCCGAGATCATCGTCTTTGAGAAGGGCCCCTACGTCTCGTTCGCGAACTGCGGACTCCCGTACTACGTGGGCGGCGAGATCACATCTCGCGAGGCACTCTTGCTCCACACTCCCGACACCCTCAGGTCTTCGCTTGGCCTCGACGTCCGCCCCAACACGGAAGTGACGAACATCGACCGCACCGCCAAGACCGTGACGGTCTGCGGCCCTCAAGGCGTCGAGACGGTCACGTACGACGCGCTGGTGCTCTCGCCTGGCGCCAACGCCTTCATGCCGCCCATCCCCGGTGTGGACCTTCCCGAGGTCACGCACTTGCGCCAGGTCGACGACGCCATTGCACTTGCCGACCGAGCGGCGGGCGCGCGGAGCGCCATCGTGCTCGGCGCCGGATTCATCGGGCTTGAGACGGCCGAGGCACTTAAGGCGCGCGGGCTAGACGTTGCCCTCGTGGAATTTGCCCCGCAGGTGTTGCCGATCCTGGCACCCGAACTCGCGCGCCTGGTCGAACTCGAACTCACCGCACACGGCGTCGATGTGCTCACTGGGGTCGCCGCCACGGCAATCGAGCCGGCAGAGCACGGCGTCACCGTCACCCTGTCGAACGGCGCAGCGGCGACCGTCGACATCGTCGTGGTGTCGGTCGGAGTGCGCCCCAACTCGGGTCTCGCCATCGCAGCGGGCCTCGACGTTGACGAGCGCGGCGCCATTCTGGTCGACGGACAGCAACGCACAAACGACCCATCCATCTGGGCCGTCGGAGACGCGATTGCCGTGCGCAACGCAGTCACAGGAGTCGTGGGCCCCGTTCCGCTTGCCGGCCCTGCGAACCGCCAGGGACGCCGCGCCGCAGAGGCGATCATGGGCAAAACCCACGATGCCAAGCCGGTTCTCGGCACCGCCATCGTCCGCGTCTTTGGTCTCACCGCCGCCGTGACGGGCGCAAGCCCACGCATGCTCGACCAGGCCGGGATCGACTACGTGGTGCACCACACGCACCACCTCGACCACGCGGGCTACTTTCCCGGCGCACAGCAGGTGCACCTCATGGGCGTCTTTTCTCCCGACGGCACGCTGCTGGGCGCCCAAGGCGTTGGCCGCGAGGGTGTCGACAAGCGCATCGACGTGCTTGCCACGTCACTGCGCGCGGGCTTTGGCGCCGACGACCTCGCCGAGCTCGAGCTCTCATACGCGCCGCCCTTTGGCTCGGCAAAGGACCCCGTCAACATGCTCGGCTTCATGATGCAGAACTCCGTGCAGGGCACGCTCATGCTGTGGAATTCGTCGGACCTCGAGTGGGCGCGAGAAAACGCGCTCATCATCGACGTGCGTTCGGCTGGCGAATTTGCCTCCGGACACTTGCCCGAAGCCATGCACGTTCCACACGACGAGATCCGCGAGAACCTGGAGCTCATCCGTGAGCGCGCGGCTGGCCGTCCAGTGCGCGTTCACTGCGCGTCGGGATTCCGTTCATACCTGGCGCACCGCATCCTCGCCCAGAACGGATTCGAGTCCGCGAACTTCGACGGCGGCATGCTCACCATGAAGACCGCCCTCCCTGAGCTCGAACTCTCGATGGGGCCTGCGCTGACGGCCGTCGGCGCTTGAGGCGTGGCGGCCCATCGGCCGTCGCGACAGAGATCGTGGGGATCTCCATCGGCGAGAGCGCCTGCGGGCCTCTCGCCGATGTCGCGCCCGGCTGCGATGTCAGGAAAGCTCGAGCGGTGCGG
>JAYTGI010000341.1:0-9957 GCA_043733605.1 Demequina sp.
GCGCGGCGGGCGCCACGGGCGCGGGCTCCTCGGGAGGCTCCAGCCCTCCTGCACGCATCACCGTCGCCTTGAACGCGCGAGCCGAGTCGGAGACCCTGGCGTCGTCGGCGAGCAATGCGAGTAGCGAGGTGTCACGGACGGCGGTCTTGGCAAGGAGCGTCGCCACCCCGTCGAGTTGTTTGAGCTGTTTGGTGCGCAGCGATTCGGCCTGGCCGTCGGCGGCCAAAAGCCGCGCGCGCTCCTCCCGCACGAGCAGCGCGACGACCTGGAACTTCGTGCGCACTGACGGGCGCGTCGGCGGCCGCCTGACAGCACTGTCGACCTCCCTGGCAACCTCGGCGAGGATCGGGAGGATTCCCTGCTCGGTGGGACGCGGGGAGCGGCGTCGCTGGGCGCCGCGCTCAGTGCGTGTTGTACCAGTGCGCGCGCCACCTGAACGGCGTTGGGCTGGTCGTGCCACATCTCCTCCTTCTCGGCATCCGCACCGCGACTGCCTCGCAACGCAACGTGCGTCGTCTTCGCGGGACTTGTAGGGCATCGGGCCCGCTCCCGTGACAGTGGCAACCGGTCACTCAATAACCCACGGCAGAGCGACGAGATCGCGCGCCGGGCCGCCGTGTAGCTTCCCCGACCGCGCCGCGCGCAGACCCACGCCCGTACACATGGTGCCACGCCGATGGTGCCACGCCGATGCGCATCTCCGTGAACCGCAACGGGCTACCGTCATGGCACCGCGGGCCGATCGAAAACTTCGACCATCGCACCGGACGCTTCGATCGAAGTCCAGTCGCAATGCAATCGTACGCGTAGTCCCGCATATGCCGCGTGCGTCGCGGCGCGCCGCGGTCTTTAAGGAGCGCGTTGTGTTGGATCGAGACGTTTCGCCTGGGGGAGGTCATGACGTGGGTTGCGTGCCACAATGGCGCAAGGGGGTGTGGTGTGAGGGGTAGTAGCGGACAAGCAGCGGTTGTGGCGCGCTTTCGGGTGGCCCGCGAGTGGGCGGGCACTGCCTTGGTGGTGGGTGTAGTGGCCGTTCTGGCCGGCTGCGCTTCGGTGAACGGCGCCGCCGATGTCCCTAGCGGACACGTGGGCGACCACTTCGGGTGGGGCAACTCGCAGGTGGACGTCAGTGACGTTCTGCCAGGCGACGACCCCGGCACGCTCCTTCTCCGCACGGAGGCGACCCGGGCACCTGAGTGCACCGACGAGCCCACCGTCGACGTAACGGTGGATGGGGCTCGCATCTTCGTGACGGTGTCGGCGATGCACTCGGCCGATGCGAAGGTGGCGGGCGTCAACTGCGCGATCGACCCCACTGTGCGCGATTTGCCTCTGCAGGTGGGGGTGCTCCAGAGCGACACGATCCTCATCGTGAACGGTGAGACGTGGGAGAGCAACGGAGCCGGCGGCGTTGCACGATGCGATCGGTATCTCGGTTGCGGCGAGCCGCCGGCGGATCCCTGCGATGGCTACCTTGCTCGGTTCATCATGGATCTCGACGTCCCTCAACACACGTCACAGGGTGTGTGGTGGTGCGATGGAACGTGGATGGCGTACGTCGTTGACCCAGCGACATCGTATTGCGGGCCGTCAGACGGCGAGTCGACGTGCGATGTTCCGTCGCAACAAAGGATCGCGATCCTCAAATTCGATCCCGACGTGCCTTCCTGGGTGACGGTGACGTGGTTGAAGCCTCCAGTCACATGCACGGACATCGTGGCGTCCGTGCCAGAGATGACTCAAGCGACGTGTCTCGCCTTGCTCCCAGGTCAGTGAATCGCTCGGCAGCAAGACTGTCACAGGTGAGACGCGCGACATCGCCTTCGAAGGCATGTGCTTGCCGAGCGCTGAGCCGTTTGCCAATGGGACACCTTGATTTGTGACGGTTCACCTCGCTGAGACGATCAAGGTTCGAGCGAACCGTCTCGTGCCCGGTCGGAGCCAGATGGCTTCGCTGTCCAGTTCTTCGAGCTTCTGGGCCTTGAGAGCTAGACACATCTTTGCAACCTGATCCTTTACAACTCCTAAGACGCTGCCACGACCGACGTGGAGATTGACACGCACTTCCCGCTCCGAAGCAACACCCCGACGCACATACCATCTGGGTGATGCCTTCCCGGCGGTGGTGGCCGTGTCGGCCGCCCCAACGGCATCGGGACGCTCGTCCCCTTTCGTTGAAAAAATGCAGGACACGGGTGGGAAGTACGTCCGGGGTAGAAGGCCAATAATGCCCGGTAGGGTATCGGTGGAGACAACCAGTCAACGCAAAGAGGCACCAATGACGTCTGTATTGAGCGTGCAGTCACCCGAGTCGGTCGAGACTGCACCACCCATGACTCTCGGCGTTCCCGCCGAGACCAAAACGGGCGAAAGCCTTGTCGCGGCCAGCCCCAAGACGGTCGGCCAATTGGTCGCGCTCGGCTACGCCGTCATCGTTCAGAAGGGCGCTGGGCTCAAGGCCACGTTCTCCGACGAAGAGTATGTAGCCGCCGGTGCCAAGGTTGCCGATGCCAAGGCCGCCTGGGGTGCGGATATCGTGACGGCGGTCAACTCTCCCGCGACCGCTGAGCTGACCAAGATGCGCAAGGGCGCCGTGCTCATCTCGATGATGAGCGCGCCCTCCAGCCCCGAGTACATCGCGGATCTGGCCAAGCGCGGAATCACAGGGATGGCGCTCGACGCGGTGCCGCGTATCTCGCGCGCCCAGTCGATGGATGTGCTGTCAACGATGTCGAACGTGGCAGGCTACCGCTCTGTCATAGAGGCCGCCGAGAACTACGGCGGGATGTTCACCGGCCAGATGACGGCGGCAGGAAAGACGCCCCCCGCCAACGTCTTCGTGATCGGCGCAGGCGTCGCCGGATTGTCAGCGCTAGGCACGGCCGCAAGCCTCGGGGCCGAGGTTAGGGCCTTCGACGTGCGCCCCGAGGTGGGGGAGCAGATCGAGTCGATGGGCGCCACGTTCGTCCAAGCGGCGGCCGCCCAGCAAGAGGTGTCCTCTGACGGCTACGCGAAGGAGTTGTCCGAGGAGCAGGAGAAGCTCACGGCCATCATGTACGCCGAGGAAAGCGCCAAGGCCGACGTGGTCATCACGACCGCGCTCGTGCGCGGCAAGGCGGTACGCACCATCTCCGCCGAGATGGTGGCGGGCATGAAGCCTGGTTCGGTCATCGTCGACCTGGCCGCCATCGGCGGAGGTAACTGCGAGCTCACCGTTCCGGGCGAGCGCATCGTGACGGACAACGGCGTGATCATCGTTGGTTACACGGACCTCACTAGCCGCATGCCCAAGCACACCTCGCAGTTGTTCGGCACGAACATCGTCAACGTGATGAAGCTGCTCACGCCCGGCAAGGACGGCCAAGCGGTCCTCAACTACGAGGACGAGGTGGTGCGCGGAATGACCGTCGCCCACGCGGGTGAGGTGATGTGGCCGCCGCCGCCGGTCAACGTGTCCGCCGCAGCGGGCGCTTCGGTCGCCGACGTGCCCGCCGTGGATCCTGTCGAGAAGGCGCGCCTCGCGGCCGAGGCTGCGGCAAAGAAGGCAAAGAACCGACTGATCGGCTCCGCGGTAGCGGCCGCTCTGGTCGTGCTCGCGGTCGCGTTCTCGCCGTTGTCGTTCATCTCGTACTTCACGATCTTCGCCCTTGCTGTGGTGGTGGGCTACTACGTGATTTCCGGGGTGTCGCACGCGCTGCACACGCCGCTCATGGCTCAGACGAACGCGATCTCAGGAATCATTCTCGTCGGAGCGCTGATGCAGCTGGGATCGACGAATGTCGCCGTCCTGGTGATGTCGTTCATCGCGGCGTCCATCGCGTCCATCAACATTTTCGGCGGGTTCCTCGTGTCCTACCGCATGCTCGGCATGTTCCAAAGGGAGGCGTGATCGCTGTGACGATCATCGGACTTATTCAAGGCCTGTACATCATTGCGGGCGTCATGTTCATCCTCTCGCTCGCTGGCCTGTCCAAGCCGGCCACGGCTCGCGCTGGCAACACCATCGGCATCGCCGGGATGGGCCTCGCGCTTGCGGCCACCATTTGGTACTCGTTGTACGAGTCGGCCGAGTTTCCTGAAGCGCGCCAGTCTGTGTGGCTCACCGCGCTGCTGATTGTGGCCGTGCTCGCCATCGGATTGTCGGTGGGAGCCCCCATCGCCCGCAAAGTCGAGATGACCCAGATGCCTGAGCTCATTGCCGCATTCCACTCGTTCGTGGGTATGGCGGCCGTGCTGGTGGGCATCAACTCGTACATCGCGGAGTCAGGTGGTGACACCGTCCACACTGTTGAAGTGGCGCTGGGTGTGCTGATCGGGGCCTACACGTTCACCGGTTCCGTGGTGGCGTTCCTCAAATTGTCGGCCAAGATGAGTTCCGCGCCGCTCGTGTTGCCCGGGCGCAACCTCATCAACGTCGCGGCCTTTGCCGCGTTCGTCGCCCTCATGATCTGGCTCGTTGTGCTCGGCGACGGCAATCACACTCTGGGCCTCGTGCTCGTCGTGCTGATGGCGCTGATCGGCTTTGGACTCGGGTGGCACATGGTGGCCGCCATCGGCGGCGGCGATATGCCCGTCGTGGTGTCGATGCTCAACAGCTACTCCGGATGGGCCGCTGCTGCTGCGGGCTTCATGCTCGGGAACAACCTGCTCATCATCACGGGCGCCTTGGTGGGTTCTTCGGGTGCGATCCTGAGCTACATCATGTGTCGCGCGATGAACCGCTCATTCATTTCCGTCATCCTTGGCGGCTTCGGGTCCGACGACGGTGCCGCAGCCGCCGGCGCCGACGGCCCGATGGGCGAGTACACGGAGATTTCCGCCGACGCCGCGGCCGACGCGCTAATGTCGGCCAAGTCCGTTGTCATCACGCCCGGATACGGCATGGCCGTCGCCAAGGCCCAGTACCCCGTCGCCGAGCTGACCCAGCGCCTGCGGGCGCGGGGAATCAAGGTGCGCTTTGGGGTTCACCCCGTCGCAGGGCGCCTGCCCGGCCACATGAACGTGCTCTTGGCCGAGGCGAAGGTGCCGTACGACATCGTCCTGGAGATGGACGAGATCAACGACGACTTTGCCGACACGGACGTGGTGCTGGTGATCGGTGCCAACGACACCGTCAACCCCGCGGCGAACGACGACCCGTCGTCGCCGATCGCTGGCATGCCGGTGCTCGAGGTGTGGCAGGCGCAACACGTCATCGTGTTCAAGCGGTCCATGGCTACTGGCTAGGCGGGCGTGCAGAACCCGCTGTTCTTCAAGGAAAACACGGACATGTTGTTCGGCGACGCGAAGACCCAGGTCGAGGCGATCGTCGCGGCAATGCCAGTGACGCAAAAGGTTTAGTCGCCGCGCTCCTGCGCGAGGGTTCGTCCCTTGCGCGGGAGCGTGACGGCGACCGCTTGCCGCTACTGCGTCGAGGGAGGCGCGATCCGGTACACGAGCCCCGCGAGGTCATCGGTCACATAAAGGGCACCATCCGGGCCAGGCACGGCCGCAACGGCTCGTCCCCACCGCGACCCATCCGCGTTCTGGAAGCCCGTCACAAGTGGCTCCGTTGCGCCAAGGGTGCCCGCGTCTGCGTCCCATGGCGCGAACACGACGTATGGCTCGCGCGGTGGCGTGCGGTTCCACGAGCCGTGAGCCGCGATGAGTGAACCCTCACCGAGCACCGCCTTCAGCGGAGTTCCGGTGGTGAAGGCCAACCCAAGCGGGGCGCTGTGTGCGGGAAGCCCGAGCTGGACCCGCTCGAGCTTTGAGCAGTCGAGCACGCCGCCATCCGCGTTCAGCAGCGGGTCTGGGAAGTAGCCCAGGTCAACCAGGTCGTCGCTAGTGGTGCCGTCTGGCATGCAGTATGGCCAGCCCAGGTCGAGCCCTGGGGTCACGCGCGTCACCTGATCGACGGGGTTCTCGTTGACGAATTCCTCGACAACCTGCCCATACGGTCCGGAGCCATCACGGAAGGGGTAGGGCTGGTTGTCCGCCTGGTTCACGGCGGTAAAGAGCGTGCCGTCGGGCGCGAAGGCGAGCCCGAAGCCGTTTCTCACACCCGACGCGACAACGTCGTAACCAGTGCCATCGAGGCCGATGCTGGCGATCACGGCGCGCTCGGGGTCGGCGGTGCGATCTACAGGGTCGCGGTTGCTCGATGATCCGACGCTGAAGAACACCGTGCCGCCATCGACTGCGATGCCCTTCGCGCCGTGGCCCGTCGTGGGAAGCTCGTCGACGATCACGCTGGGGCTGCCGACGGACCGATCAGAGTAGGTCCACGCGACCAACCGATTCGTCTCGCCGATGACAAGCACGTCATGGCCCCCTGATCGAGTGAATGCGAGTCCTTGCGGAGACGAGAGCCCGGTGGCAAGAGAAGCGACGGTCGCAGGACCGGCTTCAGAATTCGGAGTGACCACCGCGACGCTTCCTTGGTCGGCCTGAGACACCACGAGCGCGCCGTCGGGGCTCCAGGCCGCGAGGCGTGCTCCTGGCACATTCGCCCACACCTCCGCGGTCCATCCAGCAGGCACGTTGAGCGAGTGACCGCTCGCCACGCCTGGGTCGAGCCCTTCGGCCCAAGTGAGCACTACGGGCTCGAGGGGGCCGATGCCAAGGGGTGCCCGAGGCAATGCGGTAGCAACGGGGGACAGCGTCGGCGCAGTCGATGAGGGAGTCGGCGTCGGTGAGGGAGAATCTGTGCTCGTGCCGCTACACGCTCCGATGAGTAGCGCGGTCATGGACGCGAGCGCCGCACGCGCGACGCGGCGTCGTGAGAGGAACGAATGGGAGGTCGTCATCTCTCGACTCTAGGCACGACGAGCGCTCGGCGCGCGGGTAAGGGCAGCCTGGATGATGGCAAAGGGAGGTCTACCGTGAGAGTGCCTTGGGATCCTCGCGATGGCCCCTTGGCGTAGCGGCGCCGGCACGACACCCGTCGCACCATCGAGACAGACAAGGTAGTGCGATGAACGATTTCGACATCAGCGGCAAGACGATGGTCATCACCGGAGCCACGAGCGGCATCGGTAGGGGACTGGTGGACCACTTCATCGACCGTGGCGTGGTGGTCGCCGCCGTGGGCGGTCGCGAGTCCACGGCCGAGCGGCTGCGCGATGAGCTGATGGAAAGTGGCCGGTCAGCGCGAACGTATGCAGCCGACCTGCGGGACGTAGCAAGCATCGGGCCACTCTTCGACCGGATCGCGGCCGATCTTGGCCAGATCGACATCCTGGTCAACAACGCAGGGATGGGGCGACCAATCCCCGCCATCGACGTGACGGTCGATGACTGGGACACGATGATGAACCTCAACCTGCGGGCGGCATTCTTCTGTGCGCAGGCGGCCGCCCGCCACATGCTTCCTCGCGGCTATGGGCGGATCATCAACATGAGCTCGCAGATTTCCGTCGTGGCCAATCAAGACGAGGTCGTCTACTGCGCCTCGAAAGGTGGTCTGAACCAGGTGACGAGGACGTTGGCTCTCGAGTGGGGTGGCGCAGGAGTCGTTGTCACCGGTGTCGCGCCCACCTTTACGTACACCGCCGGAACGGCCGAGCGGCTCGACACGCCCAGCTTCCGCGACGCGGTGCTGTCGAAGATCCCCACCGGCCGCTTCGCGACGATCAGGGACATTGCGGCGGCCGTGCAGTACCTGGCCAGCGACGTCGGCGCGATGGCAAATGGCTCGACACTCATGGTCGACGGCGGCTGGACCATCGTCTGATCGACCACTGCGCCATAGCCTCTTTCGAGTGATTCCCGGAACTCAATACGTGGTCAGTCTTCTCGCTGGTGGTGCCTTGATCGGTTGTGCGGTCGTCCCGCATCGTCGGGTCTAGGCATGTGGCAGCGGGCGGGCTCGCAGATTCGGTGACAGTGAAATTTATGAACAATCGCAAGTTCAGTCGGGTGCAGACCCACATTCCTGTCGATGTCGTAGCCGGCGACAGGGCCGTCGCAGGTGAGATCCGCGATATAAGTTTCGACGGCCTTTGGTTGCCTACAAGTTCGCCGTTTTCCGAGCGGACCCCGTGCAGGGTGACGATTCACCTCGCCGAGTCGATTAAGGTCCGAGCCGATGGGGTGGTGGTCCGTTCGGAGCCCAACGGCATCGCGGTGCAGTTTCTCGAACTCCTCGATCTCGAGAGCTACGGGCACCTGCGAAACCTCATCCTCTACAACTGCCGTGACACTGCCACAGTCGAGAAGGAGTTTGACAGGCATCTGCGGCTTGGGAGCGCCAATTTGTCGATTTCGCTTTCTGAGTGACCTCGCAGTCGTGGCGCACAAGTCTTCCTCGCCGCGTCGGAGTTTGTGGTCCCTGTGGACGAGGCGCACGATGGTGTCCCTTAGCGTCGAGGGCTCAACCCCGCAGAGGCGCCATCCCGGCCCTGCGAGGCGGCCGCTGGCATCCACGCGTTGCGTTCCCTGTGAGCGAATTCCGTGAAGTCGATGGGCTCCCTCCCAAGAATCGTGCGGACGTCGTCGCTGAGTCCGGCAGCCATTCCCAGGCGCGCGGTGGTGTAGATCGCGGTGGTCACCGTCACCATGCCCCATGGCATGCCCATGTCCCTGCGCGCATGCCGCACGTACCGCAATGCGCCGGGCCGCTCGTAGCGGATGGTCCGGCCGAGTTCTTTGGTGAGGATCTCCGCGATCTGCCCGTAGGTCAGCGCGCGCGGCCCGGTGATCGTCCATGCGTGGCCGCGGTGCGACCCGGGGTCCCGCAGTGCGGCGGCTGCTACGGCTCCGACGTCGTGCGCATCGACAAAGGCGGTGGCGCCGCGCCCGGCTGGGACGAGGATCTGGTTGTGGTCACGCACCTCATCGACGTGCGTGGTGGTCAGGTTTTGATGGAAGAACGAGGCGCGCACAAAGGTCCAGTCGAGGCCCGAACCCCTGAGCCAAGCCTCGACAGTGGCATGCGGAACGACCTTGATGCGGTCCGCACCTTGAAGCGAGAGGAACACCACGTGCTTCACGCCTGCGTCGCGAGCCGCCGCGATGGCAGGCAGCAGGTCTCGCTTCACGTTCCCGATCGCGGGCGGGCGGACAAGGAACATCGACTCGACGCCGTCGAAGGCGGCTTTCCAGGTGTTGGGATCGGTAAAGTCGAAAGCCACCTCAGTGGCCGCACCTAGCGTAGGTACCCGGACAGCGAGGCGAACATCCTCTCCGCAACTGAATAGTTCTCGAGCGACGACTTCGCCCACGTTTCCACGTGCGCCGGTGACGAGGTACACGACTTCTCCTTTGTCTATACATGTATAGTACACGTATGTCGACACTGCGCACCGACCTAGAGACGCTCGACCGGGCACTGTTGGCAGTGAGGCGATTCCTCGAGGCGCCCCACGTCGTCGACGACCGCGGTCGCGCGATTGAACTATCGACGCTGCTGATCTTGGCAGGGCTCCCGACTGAGGGGCAGGGCATTGGAGACATCGCGGCGCGTCTTCATGTTGCTCCATCCACGGCGAGCCGCCTCGTCGCGCGTGCCGCGCAATCTGGTGTGGTGACGAAGTCGAGAGGGGTCGCCGACGCTCGAAGCGCACTCGTGACCGCGACCGCCATGGGTCGAGACCTGGCGGTGCGGGCCGCCGAATACCGAGTGAGTCGGCTTGATGCCGTTCTCACAGGGTGGCCCGAGGATCGCATCCGGGCACTCGCTCAGAGCCTCGATGACTTTGCTAAGGCGCACGCGCGAGGTCGGGCTGCAAGCTCTGAGGGAAACATCTGAGCCAAACTGTCGTTGCACCTACGTCACACCAACGCACCGGATCAAAGGAAGTTCATGAAGGCCACACTCATGTACGGAGCGGGGGACGTCCGCGTCGTCGATGTTCCAGATGCGACCATCACTGCACCGACCGATGCCGTTGTGCGCGTGGTGCTGGCCTGCATTTGCGGATCGGACCTGCACCCGTTCCACAGCAAGCCCGCGAGTCACATGGGCCAGGCGATGGG
>JAYTGI010000342.1:0-3715 GCA_043733605.1 Demequina sp.
ACGTCCCCATGACCACCACGCACGATCAGCCGCAGACAATCAACCTGGCCGTGGGCGGAATGACATGCGCCGGATGCGCATCGACCATCCAGCGCGGACTCGCGATTCTCCCAGGCGTTGAGGGTGCAGTGGTGAACATCGCGACGCGCCGCGCGACGGTCAACGTCGACGGCACCCTGGAGCCCGAAGAGCTCGAAGACATGATGCGAGCCGCCATCGAGGGGCTCGGATATTCCGTGCTCACCCCGCGCGAGGGTGACCCCGGTCACGAGGCCATGACCCTGAGCGATGAGCACGCCGCGCACATCACGGCCGATGCCGCCCGCATCGCCGATTATCGTCGCCGCGTCATCGTTGGCGCCGCCCTGTCCCTTCCCCTCCTGCTGTTGTCAATGATCCCCGCGCTGCAGGTATCGGGTTGGGGCTGGGCGGCCGCCGCGCTCGCGACTCCCGTTGTCTTTTACAGCGGGTGGCCGTTCCACCGCTCTGCCGTGATGTCCGCGCGGCACGGCGCGACCACCATGGACACGCTCGTCACGGTCGGTTCGCTCGCCGCGTGGCTGTGGTCAGCTGTTGCGCTCGTGCGCGGCACCGGGCACGTCTATTTCGAGACCGGCGCCGTCATTGTGACCCTGATCGCGCTCGGAAAGTGGTTCGAGGTGCGGTCAAGCGCCCATGCGGGTGATGCCATTCGTGCCCTCAGCGCGCGCCAAAGTGCGACTGCGACCCTCGAAGACGGGACCGTGATCCAGCGCGATGCCCTCGAGGTCGGCATGCGCTTTGTGGTGCGACCTGGAGAGATCATCGCGACCGACGGCGTTGTCGTCGAGGGCGAGGCGGCCGTCGATGCCTCCCTGGTCACAGGAGAGAGCGCGCCTGTTGCCGTCTCTGTGGGTTCCGACGTTGTGGGAGGCACCACCGCTTCCGATGGGTCGCTGACGATCGAGGCCACTCGCGTCGGCTCCGAGACGATGCTCGCGCAAATCGCGCGCATGGTCGATGAGGCTCAATCGGGCAAGGCCGACGTGCAGCGCCTGGCCGACCGCATCGCGGCCGTGTTCGTCCCCGTTGTCATGGCGTTGTCTGTGCTCACCCTGATCGGCTGGCTTCTCGCGACAGGCGACGCTTCGCGCTCCGTCGCTGCCGCCGTCGCCGTGCTGATCATCAGTTGCCCTTGCGCCCTTGGCCTTGCCACGCCTCTGGCCGTCATGGTGGGTGTTGGTCGCGGGGCGCAGCTCGGGGTGCTCATTCGTGGGCCGCGCGTGCTTGAGGACACTCGCAAGCTGACACACGTAGTGCTCGACAAGACCGGCACGCTCACCACGGGAACCATGTCCGTGGCGGATCAGACCGCACCTGGCCTATCCGCCGACGCGGCCGATGCCCTCTTTGACGCGGCCTCGTCCGTCGAGAATCGCTCGGAGCACCCTGTCGCCAAGGCGATTGCGATCGCATACCCCCGCACTGCGCTCGTCAAGGGATTCCGCTCGTTCCCTGGTAGGGGAGCGACCGCGACCGTCCGGGGCTCTGGTGCCGACGGCGCAACAGTCGACGTCACGGTGGGTTCGCATCGGTTGTTTGACGAGGTGCCAGACGGTCTCTCCTCGTGGGCCCTGTCGCGCGAAGAGACGGGGCATACCGTCGTGTTTGTGGGGCGGTCGGTTTCCATTGGCGGAGGCCTTCTCGACGCGCGCGGCGAAACTCCCACCGCCGCTCCCGTCGCACAGACTCTCGTTGCCGAGGCCGCGATCGCGGTGCACGACTCCGTGAAGCCAGGCGCGCGCGAGGCAATCGAGGCTCTCAAGGCACGCGGTCTTGCCGTCACTTTGCTCAGCGGCGACAACAAACGGGTGGCCGCCGCAGTGGCGCGCGAACTCGGGATCGATTCCGTCATTGCCGAGGTCCTTCCGTCGGACAAGGCCGCCGTGATCGAGCAACTGCGCGCCGAGGGCGGCCGCGTCGCGATGGTTGGCGACGGCGTGAACGACGCTCCCGCTCTTGCCGCGGCCGACATCGGTATCGCTATCGGGACGGGCGCCGACGTCGCGCGCGAGGCCTCCGACCTCACGATCGTGAGCGGAGACGTGCGCGCGGTTGACGACGCGATCGGGCTGGCCCGCAAGACGCTCGGCACCATCAGGGGCAACCTCTTCTGGGCCTTCTCCTACAACGTCGTCGCGATTCCAATGGCCGCCGCGGGGCTGCTCAACCCCATGATCGCGGCCGCCGCGATGGGGAGTTCCAGTTTGTTCGTGGTGGGGAACTCGCTCAGGCTGCGCGGCTACAAGCCCCGTCGCTGATCGGCGCTTCGGCGTCGCAGAGTGTCGCTGGCCCTGTTGGAGGCCACCACGGTCATGTGCGGCGCGTAGTTGTGCCGCTCTTTCTTCGGTGGGTTTGCCGGGAAGCCGACGATGGCATCCTCGGCGGCAATGTCGTGGTCGCCGGTGAACTGTGTGCCTGCCAGGAGGTGAGCGAGTGTCACGCGTACGCCCGTGGGAGACACCCACATGTCGTGAGCCCTCCACGCGCACGCGGGCGACGTGGGGTAGAAATACCAGTCGGTCACGACGTTGATGGCGGGCTGAATATCGTGGGAGTTCGCCAACGGCACGGTCGCGGCGGACACTCCGAAGGTTGCGCGCTGCAGGCCTTTCGTCGCCGGCCTACGTGCACAAGTGCCGGGCAGGCACTTGCGTGGACGTCGATGCCCGTGTGGGTCAACCGAGCGAGAGCCACCGATCCGGCACTTGTGCGCGCATCGGGGCGCGACGGCCGGGCCTTAAAGATAGTGGGTGCGCAATGCGGGCATTTTTACACCGCGCCGAGCGCGCGCGCGAAGTCCTCGCGGAGGTCCTCGACGTCCTCGAGGCCGATGCTGATGCGCACGGTCGCGGCGGACATTCCCACGGCCGCGCGCCCTTGAGGGCCGAGCTTGCGGTGAGTGGTGGTCGCGGGGTGGGTGACGATCGACTTGGCGTCTCCAAGGTTGTTGGAGATGTCGACCACTCGCAGCGCGTCCATGAAGCGGAACGCGGCGGCCTTCGCCTCGTCGCCGTGCGGGTCGGTGCCCTCAGGCAGAGCGATGTCGATCGTCACGAGCGTGCCGCCCAGGGTCATCTGCGCCTTCGCGCGCTCGTATTGCGGGTGCGACGGGAGCAGTGGGTAGCGGGCCACGGCGACCTTGGGTTGGGATTCAAACCACGCGGCGAGATCCGCGGCCGACGCCGCCATCGCCTTGACCCTGAGTGGCAGGGTCTCGAGAGACTTGGCGAGCACCCACGCGGTGAAGGGGCTCATGGTGGCGCCCATCGTGCGCACCATCGTGCGCACGGGGCCGTTTACGTAGTCGGCTTTGCCGAGAATCGCTCCGCCGAGTACGCGGCCCTGGCCATCGATGTGCTTAGTGGCCGAATACACCACCGCGTCGGCGCCCAACTCGAGAGGCTTCTGGCCCAAGGGAGTCGCGAAGACATTGTCGACGATGAAGAGCGCGCCTGCCTTCTTGGACAGCGCGGCGACAAACGGAATGTCCACCACGTCTTGCATCGGGTTGGTGGGGGACTCGACGTAGATCGCATCGGCCGGGGTCGCGAGTACGCGCTCCCAGTCGGCGTTGTCGTGAGCGTCGACGTAGTCGACCACGATGCCCCAGTTGGAGAAGTAGTCGTCAAAGACGGTGAGCGATGACCCGAACAACGCGCGCCCAGCGACCAAC
>JAYTGI010000343.1:0-9938 GCA_043733605.1 Demequina sp.
CAGATCCAGGGCTTCTTTGACGGGCCCGTCGACCACTTGTGGGCGATGCCCCTGCTCGCCCAGTACGTGCGCAGCCGCGTGGCTCCAGGAAACCTCACCATCGTCTCTCCCGACGCGGGCCGCGTGCGCCTTGCCGACCAGTGGTCGGACCACATGGGCGCCCCGCTCGCCATCATTCACAAGCGTCGCGACCCCTCGGTGCCCAACCAGGTCAAGGTTCACGAGCTCGTTGGTGAGGTCGAGGGCCGCACATGTGTGCTCGTCGACGACATGATCGACACGGGCGGCACCATCGTCCAGGCCGCGAACGCCTTGTTCGAGAACGGCGCCAAGGACGTCATCGTGGCCTCGACTCACGGGCTCCTATCGGGCCCCGCCGTCGAGCGTCTGCGCGACTCGGCCATCTCCGAGGTCATCGTCACGGACACGCTTCCCATCTCCGAAGACAAGCGCTTTGACAAGCTCACCGTCCTGTCGATCGCGCCGCTCATTGCCCGCGCCGTGCGCGAGGTCTTCGACGACGGATCGGTCACGAGCCTGTTCAACGGCGGCGTCTGACTTCTCGCACGATCACGAGCGGGCCCACGGATCGGCGATTCGCAAGGCCCCTCGTCCGTCGAGAGAGGAGTGTTGGGTCGTGCCGATTGGGCCGGGCTACATGCCAAACCGGATAGCGATGCCCACCACCCATACCTCATAACTACCGCTCTGCTTGGTGGGCACCAGGATCACCGACGGTCTCGTTCCACTCGCGTTCAAGAAGTCCGCGTTCGAGAAGTCGGTGACGTAGATCGAAGGGCCCTCCGAGAATGCCAGGAGTTCGACCTGGGAGTCGTCGAAGTACGGCTCGTCGAGGGCAAGCTGCACAACGGAGGAGTCCGCGCTGGCTGTGTAGACCGTGCGGCCGTCGGAGAGGGTAAAACCCGCCTCGACCAGGTCTGCCGGATTGACGCCTTGGACGGTCACGAGTGCGATCTGTGGCTCGACCGTATCGGATGTGGTCATGGGCCGGTAATACTGACTGAGCACTTCGTCCTTGGAAACCAACGCGAATCGAACGAGCCCGGCAGGACCGGCTATGCCGCGACGTTCCTCCGTCAGGGTGAGGTCGGCAGGAATCCGATCCACGAAGATCCTGGTGAGCGACTGCACCGGAAGACTCGTCGCACGTTCTGCCCGTACCGAGGGCAGGAGGGGCAGGAGGTCAGAGCCGCCATCCCCCAACGATTGTGGTCGGAAACCGGGGTACACGGGGTCGTCCCAGGTGAAGCCCGAATCATCCGGTTCCGGTGGGGGAGTGAAGTCCGCGTAGCGAGTCGTGATGTCCAGCGTCGACCCCGGAATGGCGGCAAGGAATCTGCTCCAGTCGTCATACTCGTAGTAGCCCTCCGGCGGGTTCCCCGCGGGATACTTCACCAAAGTCCAATTGCCGTCAGCTACTTCGAAGAACCTGCGAAACCCGCCATCGTCTGCCAGCACGACGATGTCGATCGCACCCCTGGTTCCCCCGACGGTGGCATACACCGCGCCAGCGCCTTCGGGAAGCGGGTAATCGACCGTTGTGAGCGCCCACACCGGATCGGACTCGGTTCCACGGTCGGACCAGTGCAAAGGTGACTGCCAGCCAGAGGGGGAGGCGGAGGCGGTCGGCGAGGGACTTGTCGGCAGGGTCACGGTTGGCCCGACCAAAGCGGACGGCGATGGCGTCGTGACGGCAGGCTGGTTGTGGTTGAACTGGCCCATGAGGGTCCACATGCCCACACCAATAACGGCGCCAGCCCCGACCGCCGCTGCGGCCAAGCGCACCGTGCGCGTCACCTTGTTGCCGCGAACCTTTCTCGACGCAACTGCAAGGGAGAATTCGGGACGACCCTGCGCCGTCGCGATCACTTGCGACTCCAGGCCGCGAAGCATTGAACGCAACTCACTCATTTGGTAGCCCCCGACGTCCTGGTGGGGCTGACGACGTCGACGATGTCGAGCGCTTCGAGGTTCTCGTCGGTGCCCAGGCGTTGATTGAGTTCGTGAAGCCCGTTCGACACATATCGCTTGACGGTGCCTTCCGCGAGATTGAGGACGGACGCCGTGGTGCGTATCGACATGTCGTCGAGGTACCGAAGAACGATGCACGCGCGCACCTGAGGGCTCAGCGAGGCCAGGGCTGAGGCGACGATGCCCGACATCGGGTAGGTCTCCTGGGCCGCGATGAGCTCGTAAGGTGCGGTAAGCCGCTCGCGCGCTGCCCTTGAGCGGTCCTTGCGGACCAGGTCGATGTACCTGGTCGCGATCGCGCGGCGTACGTAGAACTCGGCCTGCTCAACTGAGTCAAAGGAGCGCGTCTTGGTGAAGGTCGCGATCACCGCGTCTTGAACCAGGTCGTCGGCCAGGTCCGCGCCAGCGAGGACCGTGGCAAAGGCGATGAGGCGCCCCCGCCTGCGCTGGTCCAGCTCGCCCAGCATGGGCTCCCACTTCATGCGTCGTCTTCCCCTCAGTACGCGCCAGGTGGGCGCCCTTAACTCTAGGACGAAGCTGCGCGCCGATGAGGTTGTGGTGTAGCGAGTTGTGTTCGCTGTAAGGCGGTCAACGGGACACCCACTGCGGTCATGACTTGTGGCGACATTGAGCCGTCGGGCCCGCTACACTAGACGGGTTCCTCGGCGAGGCTAACTCTCCATCGGGTTAGCGTGATCGACGCGGCAGATGGCCGTTGGCCTGCCTCGCTGTGGCCCCCATCTGACGTATAAGAGGAGAAACCATGTCCGACGTTCTGACCCTCGCCGCAGAGATGCGTACCGAGTTCGGCAAGGGGTTCGCCCGCCGCGCGCGCGTTGCTGGCAAGATTCCCGCAGTGCTCTACGGTCACGGCTCGGACCCCGTCCACGTGCTGCTCCCAGGTCACGAGACGATGATGGCGCTCAAGCACTCAAACGCGCTACTGACGATCATGATCGACGGCAAGCCCGAGCTCACGATCGCGAAGGACATCCAGAAGGACTACGTGCGTCGCACGATCGCCCACGTCGACCTGCTCATCGTCAAGAAGGGCGAGAAGATCACGGTCGACGTGCCCTTGCACCTCACCGGCGACCCGTTCCCCGGTTGCGTCGCGGTGCTCGAGCACAACACCGTGTCAGTCTCTGCCGAGGCGACCCACCTTCCTGAGCGGTTCGAGATCTCGGTCGAGGGCCTCACCGACGGCCAACACGTCACGGCAGGCGACGTCACTCTCCCCGCAGGTTCGACGCTGCTCACCGACCCGCACCTCACGGTCCTGTTCGTGACCGAGACGCGCGCCGCGGCCGCCGAAGACGAGCAGGGTGCCGACGTGGCCCCCGCCGCGGCCGAGTCGTCAGAGTAATTCATGGTGTTCGCCCGGCTCGCACGTTTCCGTGCGGCCGGGCGTTCGCGTTTGTCGGCCGAGGGTGTGTCGACTCAGCGTGTGTCGGCTCAAGGTATGACGGGACAGGAGGAACGGATGACGGTTGTCGTCGTTGGCCTCGGAAATCCAGGGCCCGAGTACGCCCAGACCCGCCACAACGTCGGCCAGATGGTGATCGACGAGCTTGCCCGCCGCTACAACGGTTCGCTGTCTCGCAACAAGAAGACAAACGCGGCCGAGGCGAGCGTCCGCATCGGCGGAGCCGGACCCTCGGGCGTGGCCGTCGCTCTCGCTAAGCCGCTGTCGTACATGAACCTCTCCGGAGGTCCGGTGAGCTCGCTCGTGAAGTACTACTCGATCGAGCCAACCGCCATCGTGGTCATCCACGACGAACTCGACGTGCCCTTCGGCGCGATTCGCCTCAAGAGCGGCGGCGGCTCCGCAGGCCACAATGGCCTCAAGGACATCACCAAGGCGATAGCGACCCCCGACTATGTGAGGGTTCGCGTGGGAGTGGGGCGGCCGCCTGGCCGACAAGATGCCGCCGACTACGTCCTGGGGCCCTTCTCGGCGACCGAGCGCAAGGAGCTCGACCTGGTGATTGCCCTTGCGGCCGATGCCGTCGAAGATCTCGTCACCAAGGGCCTTCCCGACGCTCAGCAGCGTTTTCACTCGGCGGGATAGTGTGAGCGGAGCGCGCCGCCAGGGTGCCGCCCTGGAGGGTTCCCCGACCCCGGGCGGGCTACAGAGGTGGACATGCGAGGGGTATGCCCGACTACGATCAAATGAGTCGGCACGAGCCCTCGTCCCCAGCCATTCGAGGGCCGCTTCCCCAGCGGCCCCCACGAACTCGTCCTAGGGAGTCCACGTTGTCCTCACGTCGTTCTGATTGGACCATTCCGCAGGTCACCACGCGCGGCTTCGGCGCCGCACTCTTTGACCTTGACGGTGTGCTGACGCCCACAGCCGACGTTCACATGGCCGCATGGAGGCGCACGTTCGAAGGCTACTTCGTGGCCCACCACGTGACGCCTTCGTATTCGGACGACGACTACTTCTCGTACATCGATGGCAAGCCGCGCTACGACGGAGTGCGCGCGTGCCTCGCATCGCGCGGGATCTCGCTGCCTGAAGGTCAGCCGGACGACGCGGCGGGAGACCGCACAGTGTGCGCCCTCGGCAATGCAAAGAACGACGCCTTCAACGAAGTATTGAAGGATGAGGGAGTCGCGGCCTTCCCAGGATCGCTCGCACTGCTCGACCACTTGGAGGCGCTGGGCATTCCCATGGCTGTGGTGTCGAGTTCTCGCAATGCGACGGATGTGCTCAAGGTCGCGGGGCTTGCCCATCGCTTTGAGATCGTTGTTGACGGCACGTTGGCCGCCAAGAACGGGCTCCCCGGCAAACCGGCTCCCGCCACGTATGAGTATGCAGCCCACCTCCTTGGCGTTGACGCGAGCGATGCGGTGGTGGTTGAGGACGCGATCTCTGGAGTTGAGGCAGGAGCCGCGGGGGACTTTGGGCTGGTCATCGGGGTGGACAGGGGCGCGGGCGCCGAAGAGTTGGCGTTGCACGGAGCAAACGTCGTGGTGTCGGATTTGAGCGAGTTGGTGGAATAGTGAAGGCCGTTTTTCGCGCCCAAGGTGACACGAGTGTCACCGAGTACGTCGACAGGTTGCGCTTCCCTGCCGATGCGTGGCGCCTCACGGAGAACACCTTCGACGCGAGGGACATCGGTACGACGGAGACGCTGTTTGCGGTAGGGAACGGCTATCTCGGATTCAGGGGCAACCTCGAAGAGGGGCACGACGCTTACGCTCACGGCACCTTTGTGAATGGGTTCCACGAGACCTGGCCCATTCGCCACGCGGAGGAAGCCTATGGCTTCGCCCGCACAGGCCAAACGATGGTCAACGTTCCTGACGCGAAGGTGATTCGTCTCTACGTCGACGACGAGCCGCTCTTGCTGTCGCTCGCCGACCTCGTCGAATACAATCGGACGCTCGACATGCGGGATGGCGTTCTGACGCGGGATTTGCTGTGGCGCACGCCGGCAGGCAACAGGGTGAGGGTGCGCTCGCGAAGGATGGTGTCGTTCACGCATCGGCACGTCGCGCTCATGACCTTCGAGGTCACGTTGCTCGACAAGGAAGCCCCTGTTGCGATCTCTTCTCAGCTGCTCAACAGGCAAGCGGGGCTGGAGGAGTACCGCGCCAACGTCGATCCCTCCGAGCCCCATGACCCGCGCAAGGCCGCCGCCATCAATGCGAGGGTGCTTGAGCCGCGCATGAGTCAGGAAGAAAACGGTCGCATCCTGCTGGGGTACCAATGCGCCAACTCGAATATGACGATCGCCGTCGCGATGGATCACTCGGTTGAGACGACCGCGGAATTTGACTGCCAGACCGAGGTCGAGGATGACTATTCGAAGCATGTGTATTCGGGGCGCCTCAAGCCAGGCGAAAAGTTGACGCTCACCAAGGTCGTGAGTTACCACACCTCGCGCACGGTTCCGGCAGGAGAACTTGCCGACAGGTGCAATCGGACGCTCGATCGCGTCTCGGACGAGGGAACCGACAGGCAGTTTGAGGAGCAGCGCGCTTGGCTTGACGACTTCTGGGCGAGGTCGGATGTCGAGGTGGAAGGCGACCTCGGCCTCCAGCAGGCGATCAGGTGGAATCTGTTTCAACTTGCCCAGGCGTCGGCGCGCGGTGACGGCAGCGGGATATCCGCAAAAGGGGTGTCCGCGGCGGGCTACGGCGGCCACTACTTCTGGGACACCGAGATCTACGTCGTGCCCTTTTTCACGTACACGTCGCCAGGGATAGCGCGCAACGCGCTCAGATATCGGTACCGAATCCTCGACGCGGCCCGCCAGCGGGCGGCGGAACTCGCTCAGCGCGGCGCCCTCTATCCGTGGCGCACGATCAATGGCGAAGAGGCGTCGGCGTATTACGCAGCGGGCACGGCGCAATATCACATCGATGCCGACATCTCGTATGCGATCAACAAGTATGTGCGCGCTACTGGCGACGACGAGTTCCTTGCGAGGGAGGGCATCGACATCCTTGTCGAGACGGCCCGCATGTGGGCCGACCTCGGCTTCTGGCGCAAGACAAAGGGCCGCGAGCCTTCATTCCGCATTCACGGCGTTACTGGTCCGGATGAATACACGACGGTGGTGAACGACAACCTGTACACCAACGTGATGGCGCGCTTCAATCTTCGCTGCGCTGCCGAGTCGGTACACAAACTCGCAGAAACATGGCCCGATCAGTACGCGCGGATGGTGTCTCGACTCGACCTCAAGGTAGAGGAGGTCGACGAGTGGGAGCGCGCCGCCGAGGCGATGGCGATCTTGTGGGATGACAACCTGGGCATTCACCCTCAAGACGCGCTGTTCAATGAGCGCGAGGTTTGGGACTTGGCGAACACACCTGCGGAGAAGCGGCCGTTGCTGCTGCACTTTCACCCGCTCGTGATCTATCGCTTCCAGGTGCTCAAGCAAGCCGACGTCGTGCTTGCGTTGTTCCTCCAGAGTGAGCACTTCTCGCTTGAGGAAAAGCTGGCCGACTTCGAGTACTACGACCCGATCACCACGGGAGACTCAACGCTGTCAGGTGTGGTGCAGTCGATCATCGCGGCCGAGGTTGGGTACCACGAGCTTGCCCTCAGCTACTTCTGGGACTCGGTGTTTGTTGACCTCGCCGACCTGCACTCAAATACGGCCGACGGCGTGCATGTCGCATCGGCGGGTGGGGTGTGGTCCGCGCTGGTCTTCGGCTTCGGCGGAATGCGCGATCACGGAGCGATGCTGCACTTTGACCCAAGGCTCCCGGATGAGTGGCCCTCCCTCACATTCCGCATGACGCAGCGTGGAACGCGATTGCGCGCCACGGTGCGCCGCGAGTCGATCACATTCGTGATCGAGGAAGGCCAGGGTCTGACCGTCGACGTGAGGGGCGAACTCATCGCAGTCGCACGCGACCAAGAAACGGTGGTGCCACTCAAGGACCAAGGTCCGCGCATCGCGGGAAGCCCGGATCCTGCGAAGTTCCATGGCACTCTTCGTGCCGACGGCACGGTCATTACCGCGTCACTTCCCCCGAGCGCCACCGATGCAGATTTCACGGAGATCGAAGCGGAGGCTCCCCCTTCGTTGAGCTAGTCGAGCACGGCGCCGCCGGCTACCGCGCTGGCCCCGGCGGCGACCCGAACGTTCGCCGCCGTGCGATCGCTGACCGGCGTGCGCGGAGCGCGGTGGCTTGGCCAGGCGTTGGGCAGAGGAATCCGTTTTCATGAGGCAGAGTGGTCCATGGGCCACGACGGTGAGTGGTCAAATGAGACTGTCGTACGTGGGGTTGTCGACCACGCTTCGCTGGCCTGATTCCACGATTGGTGCACGAGATCGCACGAAGGGGTTTGTATGAGCGTCAAGAACCACATGGCTCGCGCAGTGACGGTTGCGGCCGCCGCAGCAAGCATGTTCGGCCTGAGCGCTTGCTCCACCTCGATCCACGGGGCCGACGCCCTCAACACAGGCGCAACGAACGGACCTTCCGCCGCGCCGCTGGTGACGGTGGGATTCGTCGCGGTTGGGACGGAGGACGCGTGGCGTGCTGCCAACGAGGCCGACATCAAGAACGCGTTCACCAACGAGGCGGGCTTCGACCTGAGGTACGCCCCCACAACCAACCTCAACCAGAAGGCTCAGATTGACGCTTTCAATTCCTTTGTTGCCGAGGGTGTCGGTGCCATTGTGCTTTCGGCGACTGAGTCGACTGGCTGGGCAGATGCGCTGAAGGGCGCTCAAGAGGCCCACATCCCTGTCATCCTGATCGACCGCGGTATTGAGCCCGACACCACGAGCCTCTATGCCACGCGAATCACGCTTGGCGACGCCGACGCCGCCACGAGCGTGGCCAACTGGGCGATTTCGGCGTTCCCCGAGGGAGCGAAATACTTCGTCCTCGAAGGCCCCTCCAGTTCAGCCAAGGTGACACAGCGCAATCAGGGTTGGGACGGCGTCATGACCCAGCACCCAGAGTTCTCGAAAACCGGCGCTCAGGCGGCCAATTGGTCGGCTGACGATGCGAAGTTGGTCACCGCAACCATGCTTGCCGCCAATGGCAACGACGTTCAGCTCATCGTTGCGCAGAACGACGAGATGGGTCTTGGCGCAGCGCAAGCCGTCGAAGAGGCAGGCCTCGTGCCTGGCACGAACGTCAAGATCGCCACAATCGGCGGTTCAAAGGACGCCTTGCAGGGTTTGCTCGCGGGCCGCTTGTCCTTTGTCGCCGAGTACAACCCTCTGTTGGGCCGTACAGCGGTCGAGGTCGTCAAGACGGTCCTGGCGGGCGGCACCGTCGACTCGGTCGTCGTCGTTCCGTCGGCCACATTCGCGTCGATCACTCAGGAACAGATCGACGCGCGCCTGTACTAGGTGGGCGAGGTGAGGTCGTTTCTTGCCGGGGCCGGCGCACGATTTGCCGCGGCACGCATGAGCGGGCGCAGGTCCAACATGGGTGTTCTCAAGCAATTGACGCCTTGTGCAACACCGCTCCGTGTTGCACATCGGTAGCGCTGTGAGCGAATTGACTGCGGTCGTTCGCCCGCGATGACCGTGCCGCCTGCCGGTCACAAGCCGCCAGTTGCGACGGGCGAGTGTTATCGTTAACATTCTGAATCGTGGGCGACATCAGGTGCCCGTCATTGACGGGCGTTTGCGCCCTCTATCGCCACGGCCTCTCGCTTCACGAGAGGGATCTCAAGGAGGAGATCGTATGAGCATCGAGCGCCGCATGGTTCGCGCCAGCACGGTTCGCGCCAGCACGGTCCCGGCCGTCGACCAAGAAGGCCTGTGGCGCGCGGCCAACCACGCCCGCATGTACTAGACAACACGTGCACTAGACAACACGTGCACGCGACCAGCACCGAGCCGAAGCATCAAAAACGAAACCATGTGCAAAATGACACGAGAAGGAGGCCGCGCGGTGGTGCTCGATACCTTGAGGACACATGTGATCGGCGTCGACTTCGGCACGCTTTCAGGCAGGGCCGTCGTCGTGCGCGTTTCCGACGGTGCCGAACTCGCGAGCGCCGTGCATGACTACGAGCATGCGGTGATGGACACGACACTCGCATCGAGTGGAGCGACATTGCCTCCCGAGTGGGCACTCCAAGATCCGAACGACTACCGCGACGTGCTCAAGACGGCGGTTCCCGAGGCCGTGAAGGCGGCGGGCATCGACCCCGCAACCGTGATCGGCATCGCGACTGACTTCACCGCGTCGACGCCACTTCCAGTCCTGGCAGACGGCACGCCGATGTGCGAGGTCGCGGGCCTCCGAGACCGGCCTCATGCCTACGTCAAACTGTGGAAACACCACGCCGGACAGGCTCAAGCCGACCGAATCAACGCGAAAGCGCGTGAACGCAACGAATCGTGGCTCCCGCGATACGGCGGCTTCATCTCGTCCGAGTGGGAGTACGCGAAGGCGCTCCAGCTGGTCGAGGAGGACCCCGACGTCTTTGAGCGCATGGACCACTGGGTCGAGGC
>JAYTGI010000344.1:0-9841 GCA_043733605.1 Demequina sp.
CAGCTCGTAAACGTCCACCTGGGCGCGCCCACACGAAGGACACGACACGATCTCGAGCTTGCGCGGGCGCAGGTTGAGCGCCTGCAAGATCTGAATCCCTACCTTGACCTCCTCGACGGGGGGCGCAGAAAGGGACACGCGGATCGTGTCGCCGATGCCCTGGCTCAGCAAGGCGCCAAACGCGGTGGCCGACTTGATGGTGCCCTGGAAGGCAGGCCCCGCCTCGGTGACGCCGAGGTGCAGCGGCCAGTCGCCGCGCTCGCTCAACATCTCGTATGCGCGCACCATGATCACGGGGTCGTTGTGCTTGACCGAGATCTTGAAGTCATGGAAATCGTGCTCTTCGAAAAGGCTCGCCTCCCACACCGCAGACTCGACGAGCGCCTCTGGTGTGGCCTTGCCGTACTTCGCCAGCAGGCGCGGGTCGAGGGAGCCCGCGTTGACGCCGATGCGGATCGACGTGCCATGGTCCTTCGCGGCTTGGGCGATCTCCTTGATCTGGTCGTCGAATCTCCTGATGTTTCCTGGGTTCACCCGCACGGCAGCACAACCGGCCTCGATCGCGGCAAAAACGTACTTGGGCTGGAAGTGGATGTCCGCGATCACGGGGATATTGGACTTCTTCGCGATCGTGGGCAGTGCGTCCGCATCGTCCTGCGTGGGGCAAGCGACGCGCACGATATCGCAACCGGCCGCGGTCAGCTCGGCGATTTGCTGGAGCGTCGCGTTGATGTCGTCCGTCTTGGTGGTGCACATCGATTGCACCGAAACGGGCGCGTCTCCACCCACATAGACGCTCCCCACCTTGATCTTTCTGGTAGGCCTTCGTGCAGAAAGGGTGGGCGCCGGCATGGCGGGCATTCCCAGTCCAACAGTCACGTGAGTCACTCCTTGGGTTGTGCCTGTCACGCCACGCGAACGGGCGCCACGATATCGGCGAAGACAAGAACAAGGCTCATGAGGATAAGTATTCCGAAGACGCCGTAAGCCACCGGCATCATCCGTGCCACATCCACGGGTGCAGGTCGCGGAACGTTGCGCGATCGAGCCCATCCGTTCTTGATGGCCTGCCAGATTGCTGACGCGATGTGACCGCCATCGAGCGGCACCAGCGGGAGCGCATTGAACACAAAGAGCGCAAGGTTAAGGCCCGCCAGCAACAACAACTCAAGTTGGAGCTTATCGACCCACGTGACCCCTGAGGCCTGCGACGATGCCACGTCGCCCGCGGCCCTACCCACGCCCACAAGGCCCATCACGGAGGAGCTGGAACGCTCCTCAAGACCCACCGATGCGCGCGCAACGTGCCACAACTGCTGCGGCAGATGAGCGACGACGCTGAAGGTCTGTGCCGTGTACTGGCCCGTCAGGGACACACCCGCACCGATCGGCTGGCGCTCGCGCTTCTGAGCTGAGTACACGCCCATGAATCCGACGGTCTCGGTGGCTTTCGGGTTGTCGGCTAGCGTGCGCTGCGTTGACGCGGGCGTGAGCTTCAGCGCCACGTTGGTCCCCGCGCGGTCGACGACCAGGTCGAGCGGCACCCCAGGTCGCGCGGACACATATGCGGTCAGATCCGACCACATGTCGAACTGCTGACCATCGATCGAAACGAAGGTATCCCCCGCCTGAATCCCAGCGAGCGAAGCCGGGGAGGCCGGGTCACCGGCCGTGCACTGTGAAGACGCCGTTGCGGGCACGCACGCAATGGTCTGGCTGACGGTCAGGGTCTGGACGGGAACACCCATCCCAGAGAGGACCACTGTGAAAAGGAAAACCGCGATCACGAGATTTACGACGGGTCCACCCGCCATGACGATGACCTTGCGCCACCAGGCGAGGTGATAAAAGGCGCGCGCGTCGTCTTCGCCGATCTCGGCCTCCGAAGCCGAGCGGGCGTCCTCGATCAGATCGCGCATCCATCCGCGCACCTTCAACGGCTTGACCGCGCTTCCAGGCGGGACCATGCCAACAAGCCGCACGTAACCGCCCAAGGGAAACGCCTTGACGCCGTACTCCGTCTCACCGCGCTTGCGGGACCACATCGTCGGCCCGAATCCCACAAAGTATTCGCTGACCTTCACACCGAAAAGCTTGGCGGGCACGAGGTGGCCCAATTCATGGAGCCCAATGGACACCATGAGTCCGACCACGAGGAAGGCGATCCCGAGCGCGCTGAGCATGCCTCTACTGTAAGCCAGAGCGCGGCAGTTCCCTGGATGCGGCCATTTGGCTATTGCTATCTGGATGCCACGAGCGTGTCGGCGTAGGTCCTCGCCCAGCGCTCCGCTTCCTCGACAGCCTCGAGCGAAACGGAACCTGGCCACTCATAGGCCTCGACCACTGCGCGCACGGTCTCCACGATCGCGAGGAACGGCAAGCGGCCTCGTACGAAGGCGGCAACGCATTGCTCGTTCGCGGCATTGAACACGGCGGGGTGCAGGTCCGATGCCGCCGCGGCGCTACGTGCGAGGGCGATCGCGGGGAACGTGGACTCGTCGAGAGGCTCGAAGTCCCACGACGACGCGCGGGTCCAGTCGAGCGCGGGAATTGCGTCGGCGACGCGCTCCGGCCACGACAGGCCCAAGGAAATTGGCAGCCTCATGTCAGGGGGCGACACTTGCGCCAGCGTCGAACCATCGGTGAATTCAACCATGGAGTGCACGATCGATTGGGCGTGCACCACCACGTCAATCCGCTCGTATGGCATGTCGAAGAGCCAGTGCGCCTCGATCACCTCGAGCGCCTTGTTGACAAGGGTCGCTGAATTGATCGTGACCACGGGGCCCATGTCCCAATTAGGATGCTTAAGCGCCTGTTCGGCGGTAACGCCCTCGAGCGCCTCTCGACTCCATCCACGGAAGGCGCCTCCCGACGCCGTGAGGATGAGCCTCTTGACCTCACTCGAGGTACCGCCGCGCAAAGCCTGGGCGAGGGCCGAGTGTTCGGAATCGACGGGAACGATCTGATCGGGCCTCACGAGCGCATCCCTCACGAGCGCTCCCCCCGCAACCAAGGACTCCTTGTTGGCGAGCGCGAGAGTCGAGCCCGCAGCAATCGCGGCGAGGGTCGGGGGAAGTCCCACGGACCCGGTAATGCCGTTCAGGACAACATCGGCGCCGATGCTCGCCGCCTCGATCACCCCGCCCGCGCCTCCCACGACCTCGACTCGGGACAGCCCCGCGGCTTCGCATGCGGCGACGACGGCGGGGACGGCCGACGCATCGGCCACGGCCACGAGCCGCGGACGCACGGCCGCCACTTGCGCAGCAAGGGCTACCGGATCGGATCCCCCTGCGGCGAGGGCGATCACTTCGAAGCGGCCTGGGTTTCTCGAGATGACGTCCAGTGCCTGAACGCCGATCGAGCCGGTCGATCCCAGGAGCGAGATCGACCGAGACGTCACTGTGCTCCCAGCAGGATGTCGACCGCTCGAGCAAAGAAGGCATCCACCGTGCGTTCGTCGTAGGCAAGTCTCTTTCCCCTGCGGCGGAACGTCGCGGTCCGGAGTTCCTCGGGCGAAAGTGGCTCGCCCTTGTCAAAGAAGATGATGAGTCGCTCGACAAGCGCGTCGACCTCGCGGGCGTCGTAACCGCGTCGCGAGCGGACCGGCGCGCGGAAGCGATCGCCGCGCGGACGGCGCAACCGTGGATACAGCGCCTGGGCGCTCTCCGCGAGGCGCGTCATCCACGCTTGCTGGCCGTAGGCGCGCACGAACTGCTCGCGCACCCTCGAAGCGAACGCCAACTCAAGCCTGTCGAGTGCCGAGTCAACCGCGCCGCACGTGTAGCCGCCACGTGCGATGTCAAACGCTGCGCGCCTCACGTCGAGAGAAGACAACGCCTGGTCGTCGAGCATCGGCCGCTCGTAGGCCGACCTGGCCTCCGCGAAGAACGCCTCGACTTGCCCGCGGTGGTATCCCCTTCGCATGAAGCCCGCGCTCGGGAACAGGTCGTTCATGAGTCCTCCTTGATGGCGAGCTGTCCGCACGCCCCGTCTATGTCACTTCCACGAGTATCGCGGATAGTGACCGGGATTCCGTGACTACTGAGCGTGTCAACAAAGGCTTGTTCTACGGCGGGGTCAGATGCGGTCCACTTGCTTCCGGGCGTCGGGTTGAGCGGAATGGGATTGACGTGCACCCAACCGGTCCCCCTGGCCATGAGCTTGCGTCCCAGGAGGTCGGCCCTCCACGCGTGATCGTTGATGTCTCGGATGAGCGCGTACTCGATCGACACTCGCCTGCCTGTCACGTCAAAATAACGCTTCGCGGCGTCGAGGGTCTGGTCCACGCTGAAGCGGTTATTGATGGGCACGAGGTCATTGCGTAGCTCGTCGTCCGGGGCATGCAGCGACACGGCCAGCGTCACGGGGATTCCCTCGCCCGCAAGCTTGTCGATGGCAGGCACAAGTCCCACCGTCGATACGGTGACGTGGCGCGCCGATAGCCCGAAGCCCAACGGCGCGGGTGCCACGAGCGCGCGCACGGCGACCATGACTGCCTTGTAATTGGCGAGCGGTTCCCCCATGCCCATGAAGACGACGTTCGAGAGTCGGACCGGGTCGCCGCCGAGCACTCCGTCGCGCGAAGCCCGCGCGGCCAGCCGAACCTGCTCAATGATTTCGGCTGCCGACAGGTTTCTTGTGAGACCCATTTGCCCAGTCGCGCAGAACGGGCAGGCCATCCCGCAACCGGCCTGGCTCGTGACACACAGCGTCGCGCGCTCCGGGTACTTCATGAGCACCGATTCGACCTTCACCCCGTCATGCAGCGACCACAGCGTCTTGACCGTCGCGCCCTTGTCAGCCGCGAGCGTGCGTACCTGAGTCATGAGCGTGGGGAACAGCGCCTCAACGAGCTCGCCTCTCGCCCACGCAGGGAGGTCCGTCATCTCCTCTGCGTCCACAGTGAGGTGCTCGAAGTAGTGGGTCGCGAGTTGCTTGGCGCGGAAGCCCCGCTGACCAAGCGCCGCGACCGCATCGGCCCTGCCCTCAGGATCGAGGTCGGCAAAGTGAACGGGCGGCTTTCCGCGCTTGGGAGCCGCCATCTGGATAGCAGGCATGGGTCGCACGTCCATCAGAGCCCTCCCCCGCCCAGGGTGCCGAGGAACAGGGCGAACACCACGTAACCCACGGGTGCCGCGAAACGCAGAGAGTCGATTCTGTCAAGGATGCCCCCGTGACCAGGAAGCGCACTAGACATGTCCTTGATCTGAATGTCCCTCTTAAGTGCACTCTCGGCGAGGTCCCCGATGACGGCCGCAACTGCGCACGCGAAACCCACCGCTGCGCCGATGTACCACTTGCCATCAAAGAAGAAATACGCGGCGACGGACGCCGCCAAGGTGCCCAAAAACAGACCACCGATCGCGCCCTCCCAGGTCTTCGCTGGGCTCACGCGCGGCAGGAGTTTTCGGCGCCCAAAGAGCACGCCCGCGATGAGGGCCCCTGTGTCATTACCCACCACCGCGAGCACGACGATGACCACGCGTTGCCAGCCGTTATCCGCAAGTTCGAGCAAAAAAAGGAACGACGCCAGGAACGGTATCCACAGCAGCGTAAGGACCCCTGCAAGCGAGTCTGCCAGGGTGTTCTCGATACGTTCATCGCCGATGCGCCACGCGACAACCCCGGCACAACCCACGAGTAGCGCCACCACGAGGCCCTCGGCCTTGCCGTAATAGGTCGCGACGCCGAGGCCAATCGTGGCTGCGACAAGGGGCACCACTGGAATCCTGCGCCCGTGCCTCTCGAGCGCCCTCTTCCACTCGATCACCGCACCCACTGCGAAGAGATAGAGTAGCGCCGCGAAGGCGAGCCTGTGGTAATAGGCAGCCCCAACGGTCACGGCAAGCAAGGCCAGGCCAACAACCGTGGCGACCGGCATGTTCCTGCCAGCTGAACGGCGGTCCTTGCCGGACGGCTCATCCTGCCGTGCCTGGGACGTCGCGAGATCGTCAGGCTCGAATGCATCCTCGAGATCGGCGAACGTAGGCGGCGGATAGGTGTCGCGCTGAGCGGCGGCAAGGTCGCCGGACTCGAACGGGGTCGTCTCCAACTCGGCTGTCTCGGACTCGGCCGTCTCCAACTCGGCCGTCTTCAACTCGGCCGTCTCGAACTCGCCGGACCTTGCTTCAGCGTCAGAATCGTCGCGTTCACCCTCGTCGTCGCTCACCGCCGCGCTCGGATCAAACGGAAAATCGAACTCATCCGGGGCATCGACGGGAGACAACATCTCGAAGGGATCGTGGCGTTCAATGCCCTCGGCGGGAGCGCGAGCCGCTTCCGCCGCCGGCGCGTCGGAATTCAAAAGGGGATCGATCACGTCGTCGTGGCCCGGCACGACCTCCTCGGGTTTGCTCGCGCGCCCCGCCCTGCGTTCAAACGCGGTCACCTGCAGGGCGCGGTATCGATGAGGAGAAAATAGGTCGGCGGCGCGCTGACGCTTACCGCGCGCTGGGGATTGCTCGCGAGGCTGTTCGTCCGGTGCCGACCCCAAGCTCTCGGCGTCGTCTGCCGCCATCAGACCGTCAGCAGCTCGCTCTCCTTGTGAGCGAGCAGAGCATCAATGACGTCGGTGTGCTTCTTGGTGATGGAGTCGAGTTCCTTCTCGCCGCGCGACCCGTCGTCCTCGCCAACGTCGCCGTTCTTCACGGCGGCGTCGATTGCGTCCTTTGCCTTGCGGCGCATGTTGCGAAGGGTGATCTTGGCGTCCTCGGCCTTCGACTTCGCAAGCTTCACGTAGTCCTTGCGGCGCTCCTCTGTGAGGATGGGCAGGTTCACGCGGATGAGCGTGCCGTCGTCCGAGGGGTTCACGCCCAGGTCCGAGTTGCGAAGCGCGGTCTCGATGTCCCGCTTGGCGCCAGCATCGTATGGGCTGATCGTGACGGTGCGCGGCTCGGGCACCGCGATGGCGGCGAGCTGCTGCAGAGGCGTGGGAGCACCGTAGTAATCGACGAGAATATTCGCAAACATCGCCGAAGACGCCTGCCCCGTCCTGATGGAGGCAAAACTGTCCTTCGCAACCTCGACGGCCTTGTCCATGTTGTCCTCGGCGTCGAGGAGGATCTCGTCAATCACGTCTGTCCCTTCGTGCGGTCACCTAGGGGGTAACTCGCGTCCCGATTCTCTCACCCAAGAGGGCCTTGGTCACGTTCCCATGCTCCTCAAGGCCAAACACCACCATGGGCAATCCGTTGTCCATCCCCAGACTGAAGGCCATGGAGTCGAGCACGTTGAGCCTGCTCTGTAGCGCATCCTGATATGTCACGTGCTCAAGACGCACTGCGTTCTTGTCCTTGCGGGGATCGGCCGAGTAGACGGCGTCGACCCCATTCTTACCCACGATCACCTCGGAACAGCCGATCTCGAGGGCCCTCTGCACCGAAACGGTGTCTGTCGAGAAGTACGGCATGCCGGCTCCGGCAGCGAAGATGACAACGCGCCCCTTCTCGAGGTGCCTGATGGCACGCAACGGAATGTACGGCTCGGCGACCTGACCCATCGTGATCGCGGTCTGCACGCGCGTCGCGACCCCTGCCTGCTCGAGGAAGTCCTGGAGCGCGAGCGCGTTCATGACGGTGCCGAGCATGCCCATGTAGTCCGCGCGCGCCCTCGCCATCCCGGACGCGCTCAGTTCCGCACCCCTGAAGAAGTTGCCGCCGCCTACGACGATCGCCACCTGCACGTCCTGACGGACGGCATCGGCAATCTCACCTGCGACCCTGCGCACGACGATGGGGTCAAGACCCACGGCGCCGCCCCCGAACATCTCACCTGACAACTTCAGCAAAACGCGACGCGCCGCAGGAGGGATCACATCCGACTCATTGGTGACATCGGGCATGAGAATCTCCTCGCGGCGCGTAGCTAAACGGGTGTTGGGTCTTAGGCTCCCACACGGAATCGGGCAAAGCCGACCACCGCGCCGCCAGTGGCCTCTACGACCTTGCCGACCGTGGTCTTGGAGTCCTTCGCATAGGCCTGCTCGCGCAGAACGTTCTCCTTGTAGAAACCGTTCATGCGTCCCTCGATGATCTTTGGGAGCGCAGCCTCGGGCTTGCCCTCGTTGCGCGAGGTCTCATCGGCGACGCGACGCTCGTTTTCGACCACGTCCGCTGGAACCTCGTCACGCGTGAGGTAGAGCGGCGAGTACGCAGCGATGTGCATCGCGATATCCCTGGCCACATCCGCGGCCTTTGCGTCCGCACCGACCAGCACGCCAACCTGCGCAGGCAGGTCCTTGTTCGTCTTGTGGAGGTAATCGACCACGACGGGCGCAGCGACGCGAGCCATGCGGCGAAGGACGATCTTCTCGCCGAGCACTCCAGCGTTCTCGTCGATAGCCTCCTTGACCGACTTGCCGCCCAGCGGGGCCGCGAGGGCCTCGTCCAGGTCGGCAGCGTCAACGGCAACGACCGCGGCAAGCACAGACTCGGCAAGCGCAATGAACTTGTCGCTCTTCGCGACAAAGTCGGTCTCGGAGTTGAGCTCGATGAGCGTCCCCACCTGACCGTCACCGACGGACGCGATGTGCGTGATGACGAGTCCTTCGGAAGCCGAGCGACCCTCGCGCTTGCTGACACCCTTCAGGCCCTTGACACGCAGGATGTCAACGGCCTTGTCCAGGTCGCCGTCCGCCTCGTCCAAAGACTTCTTGACGTCGAGCATTCCAGCACCAGTGCGCTCGCGGAGCGTCTGGATGTCGGCAACGGTGTAGTTCGCCATGTGCGTCCCTTACTTGTCGGCGTCGGCGTCAGCGTCGGCCGTCTCGGCGGCGTCGGCCTTCTTGGTGGTCTTCTTTGGCTCAGGCTTGGCTGCAGGCTTCGCTGCAGGCTTGGCTGCAGGCTTGGCTGCCTCGACCTCGGCGGCAGGAGCCTCAACGGCAGGCGCCTCGACCTCGGCGGCAGGAGCCTCAACGGCAGGCGCCTCAACCTCAACGGCAGGTGCCTCAACGGCAGGTGCCTCAACCTCAACGGCAGGTGCCTCCTCAGCAATTGCGGCCTTGACCTCAACGGAGGGGGTCTCAACAGCGGCTGCGGCTTCGGCGAGAGCCACGTCTACGGAACCGGCATCGGCATCGGCGGGCGCGTCAGCAGCAGGAGCGGCGTCAGCAGCAGGAGCGGCGGCGCCACCGAGGAGTTCTTGCTCCCACGCGGCGAGCGGCTCGTCCTCGACGGCAACCTCTGCCTCGTCACCCGTGCGGGCGGCGTGGCGCAAGCGGATGCCCTCGGCCACGGCGTCGGAGATCACGCGCGTCAAAAGGCCGACGGAACGAATCGCGTCGTCGTTACCTGGGATGCCGTACTGAACCGAGTCTGGGTCGCAGTTGGAGTCGAGGATCGCGACGATCGGGATACCAAGCTTCTTGGCCTCGTCAATCGCGAGGTGCTCCTTGTTCGTGTCGACGATCCATACGATCGAGGGCGTCTTGCCCATGTCGCGGATGCCGGACAGTACCTTGAACAGCTTGTCCTTTTCGCGGCGCATGATGAGAAGTTCCTTCTTCGTGTGGCCGGAACCGGCAACATCGTCGAAGTCGACCTCTTCGAGTTCCTTGAGGCGCTGGATGCGCTTGCTCACCGTCTGGAAGTTGGTGAGCATGCCGCCGAGCCAACGCTCGTTGACGAAGGGCATACCGACACGGGCGGCCTGCTCGGCGATCGTCGACTGAGCCTGGCGCTTGGTGCCGACGAACAGCACGGTGCCGCCGTGAGCAACCGTGTCGCGCACGAACTCATAGGCGGTGTCGATCATGGAGACCGACTGCTGGAGGTCAATGATGTAGTTTCCGTTGCGCTCCGTGAGGATGAAGCGCTTCATCTTGGGGTTCCAGCGGCTG
>JAYTGI010000345.1:0-23488 GCA_043733605.1 Demequina sp.
GCGCTTCCCACTGCCACGCTCGTGCCGCCGCGCACGGTCGTCGCTCATCCCGATGTCTCACTATCCAGCTTTCCCCCCGATCTTGAGCCCGATGCGGCCACCGCTCCGGGGGTCGTATCACGGAGGTTCGTCTCATGACATGGTCCAATCGTTTTCGCCTGCTTGCGGGCACACTCGTCGTTCTCCTCGTGGTCACGAGCGCCACCTACGTATTCACGCGTCGCCAAGCCCAAGCGGTCAGCGTCAGCGCCCAGATCGTCGCGGCCAGCTACGGCGTCGGGGCCGATTACTCGGGGCTCGTGGTGAAGCGCTACGTCGACCCGGGCGATCACGTTGACCAGAATGCGCCGCTCTTTGTCGTACAGAGCCTTCAGATCACTCGCGACGTGGCGAACGACACGCTCGACGCCAAGACGGCAGGCATCTCGCCTTCGGGCGATCTGGTGGTCAAGGCCGCGGTGGCGGGCACGGTCGAGTCGATCGACGTCAGCGAGGGTGGATACGTCCAGTCGGGAGTGGTCGTGGCGTCCATCAACCGAGACGAGTCCCTGAGCGCCCAGGCCGTCTTTGTGCTGGCGCCGCGCGACTTTGGGCGCATCGAGAACAACGCCTCGGTCGATCTGCTGTTGCCCGATCAGCGCGAAATTCGCGGCACAGTGACCGACATCTCGGTCGAGACCGTCGACGGAGATGCCCACATCACCGCGACCATCTCAAGCGACGGACTGATCGCAGGTGAAGATAACGGACTCATCCGCGGGGGTACACCCCTCGAGGCACGGTTGCACCTGCGCGACGACGGACCACTCGCGGGAATGCGGGACTCGGCCACCGATTTCATCCGCAAGATCGGCCTGTAGACGTGGTTTTCCTCATTCGCGTTCCCTCCATGGCCGCCATGGTGATGATGACTGCGGTAGCGTGCACCGGCTCCGGCTCCGGCTCCGGCTCCGACGGCGCGAACACGAGCGCGTCGCCGTCAGGCAACCCGGCCACCGAACCTCACGCGCAGGTGCTTGAGGTACGGGCCGTGAACGGCCTAGGCGCCACCCGATTGACCGAGGGCGTCGTGCCCCCCACCAATCGCTGGTACTCGTCGTTGGCGTTCGGTCAGGGTGGCCTGCCCGTCTACCCGCGACCCCTGTCAGTGACACCAACTGACGGCGGGTTCAGCATGGGCCTCACCACGCCCGTACCATCGGCAGCCGCGATCATCGGTGCTGCACGGGACGACGTCGCGGTGACCATCGACGGCGCGACCGGGCTGGGCGTGGTGAGTCACGCCGATTCCGTGGCGGTGGCGCTGACCATGGGACCCGCGACTGTCACCATGGCCCAGGGCTGGCCCGCCGTGGGCGTTGGCGCCGATGCAGCGCTCACTGCGCAGCTCTCCGTTCCGTTCGCTGCCGCTGGAGATGGCGTCGGAGCCGCGACCGTCAACGGCGTCGACTACGGCATCGTCGTAGATGGCGGCACCGTCGATGGAACCAGCCTTTCGCTCGACAAGGGCGGCTCGGCTGCCATCTTCGCCGTGCCAGAGGGCGCCGATGTCGCAGCCTTTGCGGGCGCACTTGGCGCCTCCTCCCCAAGCGTCGACGTCTCGTGGAGCCTCGCGGACAAGGTCGCCACCACCACCGTCACGTACGGCGGCTCGCCCACGGTGGTCGTGGTGCCCAAGTCACGCGCCAAAGACTCGCGCCTGGCGTGCGACCTCGGCACGTTCGCCACGATTGACGGCCCCTACTCCGCGTGCGAAGCGAGCAAGGTGTCGTGGGACGTGCCTCGGATCACTCCCTCGGACGCGTTGTCGCTCGATGGCATCACGGCCGACGAGAAGTCGGCCATCGTGGCCGCTCTCCAGGTTGACGCCAAGGCGCGCCCTGCCGATCTTCCTGGCGACAGTTACTTTGGGCCGAAGGCGATGTACCGGCTGGCGAACCTCGTTCAGGTGGCCGATGCGCTGGGTGAGACCGCCCTGGCGGACCAGATCGCGGGCAGTCTCGCCGCGGAGCTGCGGCTGTGGGCGGACCCCAAGGGCTGCGCCACTCACGACGCGAAGTGCCTGGTGTACGACCCCCAGATCAAGGGGGTCGTTGGCCTCACTCCGTCGTTCGGGTCCGAAGACTTCAACGATCACCACTTCCACTACGGGTACCTCCTGTATGCCGCCTCGATTGCGGGCGCGCGCGATCCGTCGCTCATGACCGACATCGGCCCTGCTTTCGACCTCGTGGCCGACGACATCGCGTCGCCTGTCGCTACCGCCGACTTTCCCCAGTGGCGCCCGTTTGACCCGGTCGCCGGGCACTCGTGGGCATCCGGCTCAGCCCCTTTTGCCGACGGCAATAACCAGGAGTCCAGCTCGGAGGCGGTGGCCGCGTGGAACGGCGTGGCGCTGTGGCGGTCCCTCCGTGGAGAGGCCGACTCGGCCGGAGCCGCCGAGTGGATGCTTTCTGCGGAGGCCGAGGCCGCGCGGCGAATCTACCTTGCCCCCGACCTGTCTGCGTTCCCGCAATACGCCCATGGGACGGTGGGCATCGAGTGGGGAAGCAAGCGGGACTTCGCCACGTGGTTCAGTGCGGAGCCCAACGCGATCGTGGGGATCCAACTGATCCCCTCGCCGCCCGCGGCGATGGACTATTACTCCGCGGTGGCGCCCGCGAGCGTCACATCGGCGATTGGCGCGGCGCGCGGTAAAGGTGCAGGCACCCAATTTGGGGACTACCTGCTCATGTACCAGGCCGCGCAGTCTGGTGCGGATGCCGACGCCGCATGGGACGCCGCGCTGGCGCTGCCCGATGGCGTGATCGACGACGCGAACTCAAGGGCTTACATGCTGGCCTGGATCGCATCGCAGCGCCTTTAGCGTCGCTCGTTGGACAGGGGACCTGTGGCCCCCCATCCAGCAGGCCAGTTCATGACGTTGCGGCCTCATTCCCGGGTGCGACACTGAGCGCATGACAAGACCGAGCGCATGACAAGACCGAGCACATGACAAGACCGAGCGCATGACAGAAGCCCTCGACCGCAACGGCCTCGGCTATGGCGTCACCGCCTACGTGATCTGGGGACTGTTCCCCATCATCATGGCGGCGCTCGAGCCCGCCGCGGCCTTCGAGATCGTCGCCTGGCGTGCACTGTCTTCCCTGGTGGTGTGCGTGCTCATCTTTGCCGCCATGCGCGGCTGGTCGCGGATCGCGGTGGTGCTTCGCGACCGGCGCACCACACTGCGACTCGTAGCGGCGGGCGTGCTGATCGCGGTCAACTGGGGTGTGATGGTCTACGCCGTGATGACAGACCGCGTGGCATCGACCTCTCTTGGCTACTACATCAACCCGCTCGTCACCGTGACTTTGGCGGTGGTGTTCCTCGGCGAGCGCTTGCGTCGCATGCAGGTCGCCGCCATCTTTGTTGCACTCATCGCCGTCGCAGTGGTCGCGTGGGAAATGGGCGGCGTGCCGTGGATCTCGCTGGTACTCGCGGGCTCGTTCGCGATGTACTCGCTCATCAAGAAGGGCGTCGGCGGCAAGGTCGACGCACTGACAGGACTGACGATCGAGACGGCGGCGATCGCTCCAGTGGCGGTTGTCGTGCTATTCATGGTGCACGCCGCGGGCGACACGACCTTTGGCGCGCGCGGCGAGGCCAGCCTGGGTTGGTGGCACGACACGATGCTCGCTGGGACGGGAACATGGACCGCGGGCGCGCTTCTGATCTTTGCGGCGGGCGCTCGACGGCTCCCTCTCAACGTCACGGGCATGCTGCAGTACATCGCCCCCACCATGACGTTCGTGCTGGCGGTGTGGTACTTCCACGAGTCGATGCCCGCCGTGAGGTGGATCGGCTTTGGCTTCGTGTGGATAGCGCTGGTGCTGTTCTCGATCGACGCGTGGAGCATCCGCTCTGGCGGTCCGCGTGCCCAGCGGGCCCGTGAAGGCGCCACGATCGCGGCCGAGGCGATCTAGCCGCTGCCTGCTAGGGGCTCCGAAACAACCCCGTTGTGGCTACAGGACGGGGCCGATCTACAACACCGTGGCGACGAGCATCCCGTCGTAGCCCTTGCGGCCCACGGTCTGGATCACGGTCGCCTCGACGCGGGGGTCTCTTGCCACGCGCTCGACGACCGCGCGCGAACCCGCGACCTTCGGGTCCTCGTTGCCGGCATCGGCGATGTCCCCGTCCCTCACCACGTTGTCGATGACGATGAGCGCGCCGCGCCTGGAGATCGCGACGGCGGCCTCGTAGTAATTGATGTTGTTTGGCTTGTCGGCGTCGATGAACGTGAAGTCGACGGGGGCATCGTCCGCCAAGACAGGGAGCATGTCGAGAGCCGTCCCAATGCGAATGGTGACCTTGTGGCCCACCCCCGCGGCGTCGAGGCTCGCGCGGGCGACGTCGCCGTGCCTGGGGTCCCGCTCGTGGGTGATGACCCTGCCGTCGGCCGGTACGGATCGAGCCAAATGAAGTGTCGAGTAGCCGCCAAGCGTGCCAAATTCGACCACGGTCTGCGCGCCGATGCTGCGGGCGAGAATGCCAAGAAGTCGTGCGTGCATCGCGCTCACCGCGATGTCGGGAAGGTCCGCGGCGCGTTGAGCCGCGAGGACGCGAGCCTGATCGGCGTCGTCCGACGTGTAATGCGACTCGAGGAACTCGTCGACTGCGAGCCAGCGTGTAGGGCCGTCTTGGGGTAGGTCGATGCTCATGCGGAGAGCCTAACCCGGAGTTGCGCGATGCGGCGAGAGTACGGATTGAGCCGTCGGGGGCACTGCGCTGGAATGAGGCGGTCCGGATTGAACCACCTGAGGTCCCCGACGCCCCTTAAGCGGTACAGATTGAGCCACGGCTGAGGGTGGGTCGGGCGCGGCGGGTGAGGGGCGAGGGCGCGGCGCCCCCCACTCGCCGGACCACTCAACTAGTCAGTCACGGAGGTCCAGCCGTACGTCACTGCACCTGTGTCGCGTCCGAACCCGTAGATCACTGCGAGTTGAGCGCCGTCGAGATCACCCGACGTGGCGCTGCACGGTTCCAGCAAAGCGTGGATACCGTTGTACCCACTAACGAACCCTCCATAGCCTGCGGCCTCGTCGATGCTCTTTTCAATTCTTTCGAGACCTCCGAAGCCGCCGCTTGTGTCGGCCTCCGGCTTGCCCGCGGCCCCGATGATCACGCCGTCCTTTACAGCGACAACCTCCGCCAGGCCGACGTTGCCAAAGAAGATTCCTTGCGAACCAGTTGTGCCCGACTGCGCCCAGCCGGGCACCTTCGGATAGTTCACCACGCCCGAAAGGTCACCATCCCACATCGGCATCGTGGCATCGATCACCAAGCCGTCGTGGCCCACATCGAACGTGCTGGCGTCATCAAGGCTCACTTCGCCTTCCGCTCGTCGTGCCGAGACATCCGCCGTGTCTTGGAGGTTCGCGGGCAGCAGGGCTCCGCACTGGAACACCACAGACTCCGGTCCTGAGAGCGGGCCGCCCTCCACGGTGTTCCACACATCGCTCGGAGGAGTCGGCTGGCAGGGCAGGTTGGGGACGTTTTCAGGGGTGTAATCCGCGCGTATCTCCCAGACCTGACCATCAGCCAACGTGACCCGCATGGCCACCGCGTCGAGACCCGTGTAGTCGATCACCACCTCATCCAAGCCTGGGTTCTCCATGTCGCCCACCAGAGCGTGTGAGACCTCGTGACCGTCGGCATAGGTGGCGACCACCGCGGCCACCGCGCCGTCCGGTATCGCGTATCGGTTGTAGCTCGTGCCACTGAAGCCCAAATTGAGCGCGAAGGTCTTGTAGAGGCTCGATACGTTGATGCCTGCGGGCGCAGGGGCAAGAGATTCGATCGTCCAGTCCCAGCCCGCCGGGTCAGCGTCGACCCAGGCGCCCCCACCTCCGCCGTCGCTCGTGTAGTCCACGACCACTGGGCCCGCGCCCGGCAGCTCTAGCGATCGCGGACCGTTGCCAAAGTCGAACGGATAGTCTCCGTCGATCCCGGGCTGGACCCGTGTAACTGCGCCATTGGGCATCACCGCAACAACGAATCCCGCGGCGACATCCACATACGCCCTACCCACGTACATTCCATCAGGGAGCAGCGCACCATTTGCGGGGATGAAAGAGTCGCACGGCCCGAGCGAATACGGGTCGTCGATGAACCACTGGTGCGCGGCAGAAGCGGCGCCACCATCGTCGATGAACGACTTGTGCGCGGCGGGAGCCGCGCCTCCATCGCCTGTGAACGCAAAGGCCGTCGCGACCACGCCGACCACTGCGGTAGCCGCGATCGCTCCCGTCGCCCCCGCCCGCCACGCCCGCCTGCGCCTCACGTCGCGCACGGCGCGCACGGCCAGACCCGCTCCAGGTCGTCCTGCACGATCGATCTCGACCGCGTGGGCGTCGAAACTCCCATGCAGCATCTCGTCAAAGTCACGCATGCGAGCCACCTCTCTCCACAGTCTGTACCGCGACCGTCTCGTGTTCTTCGTCCCAAGTAGTGATGTCAAGCAGCGGCAACAGCCGCGCCCGAGCGTCCGAGAGGTAGCGCTTGACGGTGCCCTCGGCAACGCCCAACCGAGCCGCGACCTGCGGCACCGTAAGGTCGTCGAAGAAGCGCAAGACGACGCACACCTGTTCGCGTGAAGGGAGTTCCCTCAGGGCGGCCCTTACGTCGAGTCCGGCCTCAAAATCCGGGGTCGATCCGGGGCGCTCAAAGGCGCGGGTCAACGCGCGGCGCTTGCTTGAAGCCGAGCGCGCCTTGTCGATCACGATGCTCGGCATGGCGGAGCGCACGTAGGCCTCTGCCTCGTTGACGGTTCGCAGGGGGCGGGGCCGGCAGAAGACCTTGACGATCGCGTCGTGCACCAGGTCCTCGGCGTCACCGTCGCGGCCCACAAGCAGCGACGCGTACGCAACGAGACGCGCACCACGCTCCTCGAGCAGCCGCTCCACTAGGTCCTGCCACCGCGACATGCGCCCCACCTCTCGTTCTTACCCTGCCAAACGGAGGCCAAGTGCGAATCGTTGGTCGCTACGCCGCGCGGGCCACCAGCGCCTCCGCAAAAGCGAGAAGCGCGTCCTTGACGTCGCCGTCGCGCAGGCCCGCGATCGCGGCCCTCGCACGGTCGGCCCACTCGCGAGCGAGCGCAGCCGTCTCGTCCACCACGGGGTGAGCACGCAGGCCTGCCAAGGCCTCGGCGAGGGACTCGTCGGAATTCAGATCCCCGTCGATGAGGCTCAGCAGCGCCGTGTCCGCACCGGACGCCTCGCCATCGGCAATGCGCTTGCGCAGCAACAGCACCGGCATCGTCGAGACTCCCTCGCGCAGGTCAGTACCAGGGGTCTTGCCGCTCACGTCGGAATCCGAGCGAATGTCGAGCACGTCGTCAGCGAGCTGGAAGGCCACCCCAGCGAGCTCGCCAAATTGCGTCACGGCGGCGACGGTATCGCGGTCGCACCCTGCAAACATCGCTCCGAAGCGGGCCGACGTCGCAACCAGCGATCCCGTCTTGTCGGCCAGCACCATCAGGTAGTGCTCGACGGCGTCTTCGCCAACGTCGGGCCCCACCGTTTCGTGAAGCTGGCCGATGCACAGCCGCTCGAAGGTTTCGGCCTGGATCCGCACCGCGGTGGGGCCGAGGCCAGCGACCACCATGGAGGCCCTGGCAAACAGAAGGTCGCCCGTGAGGATCGCGACGGAGTTGCCCCACACCTCGTGAGCGCTAGGAGCGCCGCGCCTGGTGGGAGCGTCGTCCATCACGTCGTCGTGGTACAGGGTGGCGAGGTGCGTCAGCTCCGCGACAACGGCGGCGTCGACCACTTCTGGCCGGGTTCCGTCTCCCAATTGCGCCGTCAGCAGCGTCAGTACCGGTCGCAGTCGCTTTCCGCCAGCATCGACCAAGTGCCGAGACGTCGCGTCCGCGAGGCGGTCGGATTGCGCCACCGCGTCCCTCAGTCGCTCCTCGACAAGGGCGAGCCGCGGCGTGATAGCTGCCTCAAGCGCGGAATTGCCAAGTGGGAAGACCATCCGGCCTAGCCCCCTGTCGCAGGCGCCAACAACACGCCCGCACTGTGAGCAAGCTCGAGCGCCCACGAGGGCAACACACCTAAGACGATGACGGCGATCGCCATGGAAATCGCGACCACCCTGCCGAGCGTCGTCGGCCGGACCGCCACGTGAGGCAAGGTATCGGTGGGTGCTTCGGTGAAGAACATGAGCACCGCCAGACGAACGTAAAAGAACGCGGCGGCACCTGACGCGAGAACGGCCACGAGCACGAGGGGCCACGCACCCGCCTCGATCGCGGCGCGGAAGGCCACGAACTTGCCGATGAAGCCCGCGGTGAGCGGAATGCCTGCAAAGGACAGCAAGAAGATCGTCATGGCGACCGCGAGCAACGGGCTGCGCTTGCCAAGACCAGCCCATTGACCAAGGCGCGTCGCTTCGGCACCGATCGCGCCGTCGGGCGTGATCTCCCTCACCTGGGTGATGACCGCGAAAGCGCCCAGCGTCGCCAGTCCATAGGTGGCCATGTAGAACGGCAAAGCGGAAAGCGCCGACGGCGAGAAGCCCGCGAAGGCCACAAGGATGAATCCCGCGTGGGCGATCGAGGAGTATGCGAGCATGCGCTTGACGTCGGTCTGGACGATCGCGAGCACGGTGCCGAAAACCATCGACAAAATGGCAACTGTCCAGATGATCCAGTTGAGCTCCCACGCGAGGCGGAACAACACCAGGTAAGACAGGCGAGCGAGTGCTGCCACCGCGGCGGCCTTGGTCGCCGCTGCCATGAACGCAGTGACGGGCGAAGGCGCGCCCTGATACGCATCGGGCACCCAGAAGTGGAACGGGACGGCGCCCACCTTGAACAGCAGGCCCGCGACCACCATGAATGCGCCAAGCAGGATCAGCGCCGATCGCTGAGGCATGTACGTGGCGATTGCTTGACCAAGTTCGTACATGCCCGTCACGCCAGTGGCACCGAAGAGCAGCGCCACGCCGAACAGGAAGATGGCCGACGAGAAGGCGCCGAGGAGGAAGTACTTGAGGGACGCCTCTTGGCTCAGCAGCCTGCGGCGGCGCGACAGCGCCACGAGGATGTAAAGCGGGAGCGAGAACAGTTCGAGGGCGACAAAAAGGAAGAGAAGGTCGTTCACGGTGGCGAAGAGCATCATGCCGCCGGTCGCAAACAGCACCAGCGGGAACGCCTCGGTGAGGTACATGCCCTTGGCACGCGCGACAGTCTCCTCGGCGGAACCAGGCGCGACGGAACCGAGCGGCGTGAAGGCATCCTCACCCTCGCGGCCCTTGTCGGCGAACATCAGGACGCCAACCAGGGCGAAGATGAGGATGAGGAACTGCCATGCGAGCGCCTGGCGGTCGAGCAGAATCATGCTCTTGAGCACCACGACGCCGTCGCCATCGAGCGCCACCCAGCGCCACACCACGGCTACGAGCGATGCAATGACCGCGACTACTGACAGTTGGAATTGGTACATCCTGCGATCGGCTGGCACGCGCACGAAGGCCTCAAGCAGCACGCCGAGCGCAGCGGCGCCCAACACGATGAGGATCGGCGTGAGCGAGGCCCACGCGATATCGGGAGCGGAGTACGTCACTTGCCGGCCTCCTCGGACACGATGGCGACGATGCCAGCGCTCGGCTCCCTGAGGTAGTCGAGGGCGAGCGCGGGAACGATGCCGAGGACCAGCATCGACACGATGAGTGGCCACACGACCAGCCGCTCACGCATGGTGAGCTCCTTGGTGGACTCCATCGCCGCGGGCGTGGGGCCCGTGAAAAGCTTTTGGTAGGTGAGCAGGATGTACAGGGCCGCGAGCACCACGCCAAGGATGGCGACGATGACCGCCACCTTGGCTGCGGGGTACGCGCCGATGAGCACCATAATCTCCGAAGCGAAGGGCGACATCCCCGGCAGCGAGAGCGCGGAGAGGCCCACGATGAGGAAGGTACCCGCGAGTACTGGCACCACCTTCTGGAGGCCGCCGAACGCCTTGACGGACACGGTGCCATGCCTGGCCTCGAGGAAGCCCACCATGAGGAACAGCGCCCCCGTCGACAGTCCGTGGCTCACCATGTAGAACGTCGCGCCCTCGATCGCGGTCTGGCGGAAGGCGAAGATGCCAAGCACAATCATGCCGAAGTGGCTCACCGACGTGAAGGCAACGAGCCGATACATGTTGTCTTGGCCGATCGCGGCGAACGCCCCGTAGAGCACCGATATGACGGCGAGCACGATGACGAACGGCGCGGCCCAGCGGCTGGCGCTGGGGAAGAGCACGAGGCACAGTGTCAGCATCCCGAACGTGCCGATCTTGTCGAGGATCGCCACAAGTAGCGTTGTGGTGCCCACCCTCGCGGATTCGGCCACAGACGGCAGCCACGTGTGCACGGGAACGAGTGGCGCCTTGATCGCGAATGCGAAGAAGACGCCGACGAAGAGCAGCCTCTCGACCCACGGCTCATAGGACAGCCCTGTGAGGTTCACCGTGAGGAACGCCTGCTCGCCACCTGGACCCTGGAAGTACAGGGCGATGACGGCCACGAGCATCACGAGGCCGCCGACGAGCGAGTAGATCAGGAACTTCACGGCGGCGTAGCGGCGCTGCTCACCACCGAAGGATCCGATGAGGAAGTACAGCGGGATGAGCATCGCCTCGAAGAGCACGTAGAACAGGAAGACGTCCCTGGCGGCGAAGATGCCCACCATGAATGACTCGGAGACGAGGACAAGACCCAGGTATTGGGCCCGACGCGACGGCGCGTCGTCCTCCTTCCAACCGGCAGCGATGACGAGCGGCACGAGCACGGCAGACAAGACGATGAGGCTCAGGCCGATTCCGTTGACGCCAAGCGCCCAACTGGCGCCGATCTGCGGAATCCACGAGTGAAGCTCCGAGAACTGGATGGCGCCAGCTTGAGAACGGTCAAACGACGAAAGGAGCCCAACGACGAGTGCGAGCTCCACCACGGAGGCTGCCACCGCAAACTCGCGGGCCCAGCGCCCTACCGGCGGGACCGTCATCAACACGAGGCCCGTCACTGCGGGCCACACGATCAGGATGGTCAAGATGGGCATGGTCTAACCCCCCACAACGAGGATGGCGGCGATCACGACAAACCCCAATAACATGAGCAGGGAGTACGAACGCACGCGCCCCGATTGGAATCGACGGGTGGACTCTCCGAAGGCGGCGACCCCGGTCGCTTGCTTATTCACTGCGCCGTCCACAAGGGTGGCGTCCGCGTAGACGAGCGTGCGGGTGAGGTGCGTTCCTGGAATCTGGAACACGGCGCGGTTGACCGAATCCTGGAACAGGTCGTTGCGGGCCGCCAGGACGGCGAGCGACGCGGGAGGCGGCTCGATGGGCACCGGCTTGCGCAAGTACATCCAGTAGGCGAGTGCAACGCCTGCGACAACGAGCACGAGCGTCAGCGTGGTGAGCACAGGCACCGCAAGCACAGGCTCACCGTGCTCGTGCGTTCCAAACACAGGCTCGAGCCAGTTCTGGAAGCGGTTGCCAACGCCCAAGATCGCTCCCAGGAACGCGGAGCCGACGGCAAGAACGATCATCGGGACCGTCATGAGCAGCGACGACTCGTGAGGGTGCTGCCCATCCGTCCATCGCTTCTGGCCGTGGAATGTCATGAAGAACAGGCGCGACATGTAGAAAGCCGTGATACCCGCGCCGATGAGTGCCGTCAGGCCAAACACCCACGGCTGCCAGCCCTCGCCGACGAACGCGGCCTCGATGATCTTGTCCTTGGACCAGAAGCCAGAGAACGGCGGCACTCCCAGGATCGCGAGCCAGCCAAAACCGAAGGTCGCCCAGGTGATGACCATGGCCGATCGCAGCGCGCCGAAGCGGCGCATGTTCACCTGGTCGTCCATCCCGTGCATGACGGAACCAGCCCCCAGGAACATCCCGGCCTTGAAAAAGCCGTGCGTCACGAGGTGGAAGATCGCGAAGACGTAGCCGATAGGACCGAGCCCCGCGGCGAGCATCATGTACCCGATTTGCGACATCGTCGATGCTGCAAGCGCCTTCTTGATGTCGTCCTTCGCGCTACCGATGAGCGCGCCGATCACCAGGGTGAGCGCGCCGACGATGGCGACAACGAGGCGGGCATCGGGAGCGCCCTCGTAGATCACACCGGAACGTACAACGAGGTAGACACCCGCGGTCACCATGGTGGCCGCGTGGATGAGGGCCGACACCGGGGTGGGGCCTGCCATCGCGTCACCAAGCCACGACTGCAGCGGAAACTGAGCCGACTTTCCGGTGGCCGCAAGCAGCAGCATCAGGCCGATCGCGGTGAGCGCCACGGTGGACGCGCCATCGGCGCCCGCAAAGACGTCGGCAAAACTCACGGAACCGAAGTGCGCGAACATCAGCGCCATCGCAAGGATCAGGCCAAGGTCGCCGATGCGGTTGACGATAAACGCCTTGTTGGCTGCGGTCGCGTATTCGGGCTTGTGGTTCCAGAAGCCGATCAGCAAGTACGACGCGAGGCCCACTCCCTCCCATCCCACAAAGAGCAAGAGGTACGAATCGGCGGTGACGAGCAACAGCATCGCACCGATGAACAGGTTGAGGTACGCGAAGAACATCCGCCTGCGCGGGTCGTGCGCCATGTACGCGACCGAGTACACGTGGATGAGCGTGCCGACCACTGTGATCAGCAGTACGAACGTGAGAGACAGCGGGTCCAGGAGCAGCCCTGCATCCAGGTGGAACTCACCCCCGGAGAACCACGTGAACAGGTGCACCGACTCGGCGCGATCGGACGCGCCACGCCCGATCATCTCGAAGAAGGCGACGATCCCGATGAGAGCCGTTGCTGCGGAGACGCCGACGCCAACCCAGTGGCCCCATGCGTCGGCGCGGCGGCCTGCGAGCATGAGACCGAAGAAGCTGGCAAGCGGCAGCGCGATGAGCAGCCAAGAGACGGAGAGCATTGTCTAACCCTTCAGCTCTGTGGGCTCGTCGAGCGAGATGGTCTGGCGCGAACGGAACACCGCGATGATAATCGCGAGACCCACGACGACCTCCGCGGCGGCAACCACCATGACGAAGAACGCCATGACCTGGCCGTGCAAAGATCCCTGCATCCGCGAGAACGATACGAGCGTGAGGTTCGCGGCGTTGAGCATGAGCTCGACGCCCATGAACGCGATGATCGCGTTGCGTCGCAGCAATACCGCGGCGGCGCCGATCGCGAACAGGACGGACGCGAGATACACGAAATTGATGGGGCTCACGCGTCACCCTCCTTGGCGCCCAATTCGCGCCTCCTGGATCGGTTCTCGTCCTTGAACTCGGCTCCGTCACTCATCTGTTGACGGATCTTGAGCACGCGGGATACCGATTCTTCGATGGGCTCGCCTGTGGGGTCGAGCGCGGGAGCGTCGAGCGCGTTGTGGCGTGCGTAGACACCTGGGAACGTCTTGTTGACAGGGTTGGCTCCCGCGGCGATGCGCTCCGCTTGCATCTCACTTTGAGTGCGACGCGGGAAGAGCCTCGGCACGTGGGTGAGCACCAACGCGCCCACCGCGGCCGTGATGAGCAAGAAGCCCAAGGTCTCGACAACCAGCACGTAGTCACCAAACAACAGGGGCGCGACCTCGGCGGGTCCGCCCTCCGTCATGGTGCTGGCGACCCCGAACTTGACCCGCGAAACCGCCGAGATCAGCAACGCGGCCACGCCGATCGCAAGCGCGATCGCGATCCAACGCTGACCTGTGATCGTCTCCTTGAGGCTCTCGCGCTGATCCACGCCAACGAGCATGAGCACAAAGAGGAAGAGCATCATCACGGCGCCGGTGTAGACCACGATCTGGACAACGCCAAGGAAGGGTGCGCCAAGCGCGACGTAGGAGATCGCGAGGCCCACCATGACCAAGATGACCGCCATCGCGACGTGCACGGCTTTGCGGGCGAACAACAGCGCGAACGAGGGGAGGACCGTGATGATGGCCACGAACCAGAACAAAATGGGCGAGATCATCCTCTTATCCCTCCCGGGCCGGTGAACCGCTGCACAGCTTGCGGAGTGGGCGTGCCCGGCTGCGCTTGTCGAGAGTGAGCTACGTAGTCCTCATTCGCGTGGCCGGCGTGCTCCGGAAGCGTCGCGTCGCCTGGCCGATGCGCGCGCACCCAGGCCTGCTGCTCCGAGGTGGGGGCCAACACGTCGCCGTGGTAGTAGTTCGTGTCAGTAGTGCCCTCAACCATCGGGTGCGGGGCCTCAAGCATTCTGCCCTCGAGCGGGGCGAGCAGATCCTGCTTCTCGTAAATGAGCCCCTCTCGCGTGGGGCCAGCGAGCTCGATCTCATTGGTCATCGTGAGCGCCCTGGTGGGGCACGCCTCGATGCATAACCCGCAGAAGATGCAGCGCAAGTAATTGATCTGGTAGACGCGACCGTAGCGCTCGCCGGGGCTGAATTGGGCATCGATCGTATTGGAATCGCCCTCGACCAGGATCGCGTCCGCGGGGCACGCCCACGCACACAGTTCGCAACCGATGCACTTCTCGAGGCCATCGGCGTAGCGGTTGAGCTGGTGCCTGCCGTGGTACTTGGGCTGGACGTTGGCAGGCGTGGTCGGGTACTGCTCCGTGACGGTGGGCCTGAAGAAGTTGCGCAGGGTCACACCAAAGCCCGCAACGGGCATGAGCGCGCCGACGATCCCTCCGGGGTTGGGCAGGTTGGAGACAAACTCCTCCTGCTCGTCGGCAACATTCCACGCGTGGTCAGTCATGCTGCTCCTTCGCGGTGTCGGGAGTCGGAACATGCACGGTCGCCGCTTCGACGGTGCGGCCCGCACGGGGCGAGAGGGGAAGCTTCTGACCCGGCATCGGGGGGACAGGGTAGCCCGCGGCAAACGCATCAAAGTCCTGGTCCCCCCGCTCCTCGCGGAGGGCACCGGCTTCCTTCAGACGCTTCTCGCGCCTGAATTCGATCACCGAAGAGAAGACGAGCCACGCCAAGATGAGCGCGATCGCGGGCGCGAGCCACGTAAATCTGTTCGTGACGAAGCCAAAGTGCGGAAGCAACACCATTCCCGCACTCCACAACACGATCCACCCGAGGCCCACGGGGATGAGGACCTTCCACCCGAAGCGCATGAACTGTTCGTAGCGGAATCGCAGCAACGAGCCGCGAATCCACACAAAGACGAACATGATGAGCCAAATCTTGAGGATGAGCCACAGCGGAGGGAAGATGCCGTTCGAAAGCATCTCGTAGCCCGGCCACGTGTGGAACCACAGCGGACGCCAGCCTCCCAGGAACAGCGTGGACGCAATCGCGGAGACGTTGATCATGTTCATGTACTCGGCCAAGAAGAACCACGCGAATTTCATGGACGAGTACTCGGTCATGAATCCTGCAACGAGCTCGCCCTCGGCCTCCGGAAGGTCGAACGGGAGACGGTTGGTCTCGCCCACCATAGAGATTGCGTACAACACGAACGCGGGAAGCAAGGGAATCGCCCACCACACGTTCTCTTGGGCGTTGACGATGTCGGTGAGCGACATCGACCCCGCGAACATGAACACGGTCACGAGCGACAGGCCCATGGCCAACTCATACGAGATGACCTGCGCGGTCGAGCGCACCGCACCCATCAGTGGGTAGGTCGAGCCAGAGGCCCAGCCGCCAAGCACGATGCCGTATACGCCGATCGCGGCACACGCCAGTACGTACAGCATCGCCACAGGGAAGTCCGTGAGCTGGAGAGGAGTGACCTCCATCGTGAACGGAATACGCACGGCGGGGCCGAAGGGGATCACCGCGAAAATCAGCAGCGCGGCGAATACCGAAATCATGGGCGCAAGGATGTACAGCAACTTCTCCGATGCGCGGACTGTGATGTCCTCCTTGAACAGCAGCTTCATCGCGTCCATGACCGACTGGAACAGGCCAAAGGGGCCGTGCCTGTTGGGTCCTGGGCGCTCCTGGAGGCGGCCGATCACGCGCCGCTCAAACCACACAGCGAACAGCACGGAGACGAGCAAGAACACCAAGACCAAGACGGCCTTGATGATGACAATCCAGATCGAGTCTCCCTCTAGGGAGTACTCGAGGCATGCCTTCTGAGTGCTCGCTATCACTGAAGGGGCGGCGGCCGAGCACGGGTCCTGAGCAGGTCTCAGACCAGCCGCGAGCAAGAGCACGCTCATGCGGACGCTCCCTTCACCATGACGGTGTCTCCCGCATTGGCGCCGAGCTGTTCGGCGACCCACGAATTCGGCGACTTCATAGGCACCCACACCACGCCATCGGCCATACCCTCGGTGACCACAACGGGCAGATCCATCGACGCCCTGCGGTTTCCTGTGATCGACACGACGCCGCTCAGCCTGAGCCTCTTCGCCGTTGAGGGCGAGACCCTCGCGACCGCAACCCTGCCGGTTCCGGCCAGGTGGGGCTCGCCGTCTTGAAGCGATCCCTCGTCGACGAGTTGGTGCCACGTCGACAACACGAGTGCGTCCACACCAGTTGCCTTGGCCCTCACGGAGGTCTTTGCTGCTGCCACCGTGGGCGCCGCGGGGCGTTGCCCGGCGGCGGCGGCAGGGAGCGACGCGAGTTCGGCGGTCACCGACTCGACGGTGCCGGTCCCGAGCTCGACGCCCATCTGACGGGCAAGGAGGTCCAGTACTCGGTGGTCGGGCATCGCGTCGGTGCGAATTGCCGTGGAGAAGGCTCGCAAGCGACCCTCCCAGTTGACGAACGTTCCCGACTTCTCGGAGGGAGGCGCGACGGGCAACACCACATCGGCCGCATCGGCCACCGACGTGCGACGGACCTCGAGGCTCACGGTGAACTTCGCCGTCTTGATGGCCGCGAGAAGGTCCGCTTCAAGGTCGGATGCGTCGACACCGCCAATGACGAGGGCGTCGATGCTCCCGATCGCGGCGGCCGCGATGATGCCGTCGGCGTCGCGACCCTTGCCGTGCGGCACCTCGATGCCCCACATGGTCCCGATCTCTTTGCGCGCGGCGGCAGATACCGCATCGCGCCCGCCGGGCAACAGGCCAGGAAGCGCACCGGCCTCGAGTGCGCCACGCTCTCCGGCCCTGCGGGGGATCCACGCGATGGCGGCCTTCGAGCGTCGGGCGAGGTCGGCAACTGCAGTGAAACCACCCTCGATTCCCGCGACGCGCTCACCCACCACGATCACGGAGCCCGGCTCCTTGAGCGCCTTGAAGGCGTCCGTGGCGGCCGTGAGCGAGTCCAAAACCGCGGCCTCGCGTCCGGGTACGGAAGCGATGAGGTTCGCGTCGAGCTTGTGAGCTCCGCTCGTCAGGTACGGGGCAACCGTGAAGACGCGCTGCTTGCCAAGAGACTTGCGCAGGCGCAAGAACACGACGCCGCCCTCGTCCTCGACCTCGAAGCCCACGAGCAATACGGCGGGCGCCTTCTCCAGTTGGGCGAAAGTGACGCCGATGCCGGTGCCCGCGACGTTCGCGCCCAAGAAGGCCTGCTCTTCGTCAGATGCCACGCGAGTGCGCGCGTCGACGTCGTGAGTGCCGAGTACGACGCGAGCGAACTTTTGGTAGGCGTAGGCGTCTTCCATTGTGACGCGACCGCCTGGAAGTACGCCGACTCCCTTGGCCTTCTTGTCCGTGGCGGCGCCGGTGGTGCCAGCCGCCGCCTTGAGGCCAGCCGCGGCTGCCTCGAGCGCCTCGGGCCACGACACCTCAACCAGCTCGCCGTCCTTGCGGACGAGCGGCCTCGTCAAGCGGTCGGGCTGGTTCTGCCACGCGAAGGCGAATCGGTCCTTGTCGGTGATCCAGTATTCGTTGACCACAGCGTCGTTTTCGGCAAGCCTGCGCAGTATCTTGCCGCGACGGTGGTCGGTGCGAATTGCACTGCCCGACGAGTCGTGCTCCGAGATCCCTGGGCTCGACACCAGGTCGAAGGGACGCGAACGGAAGCGATACGCCGCGCTCGTGAGCGCACCCACTGGGCAAATCTGTACGGTGTTGCCCGAGTAGTACGAGCTGAAGGCGTTGCCTGCCTCGTCCTCCGCGGCGGCGCCGACGGGTCCGTAGCCACTGAAGCCGAGCACGTCCTCGTTGAACGTGCCGATCTGCTGCATCGCTCCGCGGTTCTGCAGGTCGATGAAAGCGTCGCCAGCGATCTCTTTGGAGAAGCGGGTGCATCGCTGACACATCACGCAGCGCTCGCGGTCCAGCAGGATCTCGCTGCTCAGTGCGAGCGGTTTTTCGAAGACGCGCTTGGTATCGATGAAGCGCGACTCGCCGCGGCCGTGGCTCATCGCCTGGTTTTGCAGCGGGCACTCGCCGCCCTTGTCGCACACGGGGCAGTCGAGAGGGTGATTGATGAGCAGCAGCTCCATCACGCCCTTTTGCGCGCGGTCGGCCTCTTCGGAGGTCAGTTGCGTGTGGACGACCATGCCCTCCGTCACGGGCGTCGTGCACGACGTCTGAGGCTTGGGGAACGCGCGTAGCGATCCGTCGGGGCCTGGGCTTGCCACGTCAACGAGGCACTGGCGGCAAGCGCCCACCGGCTTGAGCGCGGGGTGATCGCAAAAACGCGGAATCTCGATGCCCACCTGCTCGGCGGCGCGAATGATGAGCGTTCCCTTTTCGACCTGGGTCTCCAGGCCGTCGATCGTGACGGTGACGAGGTCGGCCTTGACGGGCGTCTTGTCCGCAGTGGTGGTCATGCGTGGGCCTCCTCTGCGCCTGTCAAAGGATCTGCGTCTGTCAAAGGATCTGCGCCTGTCAAATTGTCAGCGGACGTCGAGTATGCGAAGAGGGCGGACTTGGCATGGTCAAACGGGCAGCCTGCCTCGTCAACATGACGCTCGTATTCCTCGCGGAACAGTTTCACGGACGAGACGACGGGCGACGTCGCGCCGTCTCCGAGCGCGCAGAAGGCGCGGCCCAGGATCGAGTCGCACGTATCAAGCAACTGCTGGATGTCGGCCCTGGTGCCCTGTCCCGCCTCAAGCCTGCGCAGAATCAGTTCAAGCCAGTACGTTCCCTCGCGGCATGGCGTGCACTTGCCGCAGGACTCATGCTTGTAAAACTCGGTCCAGCGCTCGACGGCGCGGACGATGCATGTGGTCTCGTCGAAGATCTGGAGTGCTCGCGTGCCCAGCATCGAACCCGCAGCGCCGACGCTCTCGTAGTCAAGCGGGATGTCCAGATGGTCCTGGGTGAAGATCGGGGTTGAGGAGCCGCCTGGAGTCCAGAACTTGAGTTCGTGACCCTCGCGCATTCCACCAGCCATCGTGAGCAACTCCCGCAGCGTGATGCCGAGCGGCGCCTCGTACTGACCGGGGCGCTTCACGTGACCGGACAAGGAGAAGAAGCCCATGCCCTTGCTCTTTTCGGTCCCCATCGAGGTGAACCACTCGACGCCCTTGGCGATGATCGGGGGCACGGATGCGATGGATTCGACGTTGTTGACAACTGTGGGGCGGGCGTAGAGGCCCGCGACGGCGGGGAACGGCGGCTTGAGGCGCGGCTGTCCGCGCAGGCCCTCGAGGGAGTCGAGGAGCGCCGTCTCCTCGCCGCAGATGTACGCCCCCGCGCCGGAGTGGACCGTGACCTCAAGGTCGAAGCCTGTGCCCTGGATGTCCTTGCCAAGCCAACCGTTTGCGTACGCCTCTTCGACGGCCTTCATGACGCGGCGAAGCACGTGCACCACCTCGCCGCGCACGTAGATGAACGCGTGGTGGCAACCAATCGCGAACGACGTGATGACCACACCCTCGATGAGCGTGTGCGGAGCGTTCATCATCGTGGGGATGTCTTTACAGGTGCCCGGCTCGGACTCGTCCGCGTTGACCACTAAGAAGCGGGGGCCGCCGTCGTCGGCGGGTAGGAATCCCCACTTCATTCCGGTGGGGAAGCCCGCACCGCCGCGGCCGCGCAGCCCAGAATCCTTGACGGCCTGGATGATGTCACCTGGCGCCATCTTCATGGCCTTGGCGGCGCCCTCGTAGCCGCCGTTCGCACAGTAGGTGTCAAAGCTCCACGAGCGCTCAAGGCCCCACGTTGCACTGAGAACGGGCGTCAGCTCGGTCACTTCTTGCCCCTTCCTGCGGTGGGGGCGGATTTGGCCGCGGGCTTGGCCGCGGGCTTGGCCGCGGATTTGGCCGCGGGCGCGCTTGTAACCGTGGCGTTCGGAGCGGCCTCGACGGACTCGGGCTCGCCCTTGGCCGCGTTCAGGCCCGCAAGGGTCGCCACTCCGGCGCCTTGGTCCTCGTCGGCCCTGCCATCGGGGAATCCGGCGAGGACCCGCGAGACGTCCTTGAACGAAGCGACGGAATCTGCGCCTCGACTGGGTTTCACCTGCTTGCCCGCGAGGATGTCGTCGACTAACTGCAGCGACTTCTGGGGTGTCATGTTGTCGAAGAACTCCCAGTTGACCATCATCACCGGCGCGTAGTCACACGCGGCGTTGCATTCGAGGCGCTCCAGCGTGATGGTGCCGTCAGCGTTCGTCTCGTCGTGGCCAATGCCGATTCGCTCGCTCACTTGGCGCCAGATCTCGTCGCCCCCCATGACGGCGCACAACGTGTTTGTGCACACACCCACCTGGTACTCGCCGTTTGGTCGGCGCTTGTACTGCGTATAGAACGTCGCGACCGCGCTGACCTCGGCGGACGTGAGTCCAAGCTGCTCGGCGCAGAACTGGATTCCGTCAGGGCTCACGTGGCCGTCGACGGACTGCACAAGGTGCAGCATCGGCAAGAGGCCTGAGCGCTTCACGGGGTAGCGCGCCATAATGGCCGCCGCGTCCTTCGCCAGCTTGGCTAACGTCGCTTCGTCGTACGTCATCGGTCGACGCCTCCCAAGACCATGTCGATAGTGGCGATCGCTACCACGACGTCGGCCACTTGGCCGCCCTCCGTGAGCATGGACAACGCCTGCAGATTGTTGAAACCCGGATCGCGGAAGTGTGCGCGCCACGGCTTGGTTCCTCCGTCGGAGACCACGTGGCACCCGAGCGTGCCCTTGGGGTTCTCGACGGCCACATATGCCTGCCCCGCGGGGACGGTGAAGCCCTCTGTCACCAGCTTGAAGTGGTGAATGAGGGCCTCCATCGATTCGCCCATGATGTGGCGAATGTGCTCGAAGGAATTGCCTTGACCGTCGGCGCCAACGGAGAGCTGTGCGGGCCACGCGATCTTCTTGTCGGCGACCATGATGGGCTCGCCCACGCTCGCCTCGAGGCGGTCGGCACACTGCGCAACGATCTTGAGCGATTCGTAGCACTCCTCTAGGCGAAGAACGACGCGGCTGTACCCATCGGCGTCGGTCGAGGTGGGCACCTGGAAGTCGTAGGTCTCGTAACCCGCGTAGGGCTCGGACTTGCGGAGGTCGTAGGGAACGCCGGCCGAACGCAGGATCGGGCCAGTGACGCCGAGCGCCATGCATGCGGCGAGGTCGAGCACCGCGACGCCCTGAAGGCGTCCCTTAAAGATCGGGTTTTCGAGCTGGAGGTAGGCGAGCTCATCGAGGCGGCCCTTGACCTTGGGGATCATGCCGCGGATCATCTCGACCGAGTCGTCGGGGGCGTCAGTCGCCACGCCACCAGGGCGGATGTACGCGTTGTTGGTGCGCAAGCCGGTGATGTGTTCGATGACCTTGAGGGTCTCCTCGCGACCGATGAAGCCCGTGGTCATCACGGTGGTGGCGCCCATCTCGTTGCCGCCTGTGCCGATAGCGACCAAGTGCGAGCCGATGCGCGTGAGCTCCATCATGAGCACGCGCAACACATTCGCGCGGTCAGGAATGTCGTCTGTGATGCCCAGCAGCTTCTCGACGCCCATGCAGTACACGGCCTCGTTGAACATCGAGGCGACGTAGTCCATGCGGGTGCAGAACGTGACGCCTTGCGTCCACGTCCTAAACTCCATGTTCTTCTCGATGCCGGTGTGCAAGTAGCCGATGCCTGCGCGCAGCTCGGTGACCCTCTCGCCCTCGACCTCGAGCATGATGCGCAGCACTCCGTGCGTTGACGGGTGCTGGGGGCCCATGTTGAACACGAGGCGCTGCCCGCCGAGGCGAGCGGCCTCTTCGGCCACCTCTGACCAGTCGCCGCCGTACACGGTGAACTCGGGTGCGGTGCCGTCGTCTTCGCCCAGGCCGGAGGTGGCGTGGGGTGCTGTGTTGTCCGTCGTCATATCCGCCTCCTACCTGTACTGCCTGCGCTGGTCGGGGCTGGGAATCTCGGCGCCCTTGTATTCGATAGGTATGCCGCCCAGGGGATAGTCCTTGCGCTGCGGGTGTCCCACCCAGTCGTCTGGCATCTCGATGCGTGCCAGGCCAGGGTGTCCGTCGAAGATCATGCCGAAAAAGTCCCACGTCTCGCGCTCGTGCCAATTATTGGCAGGGTAGACGGCGGTCACCGAGGGAATGTGTGGATCGGAATCGGGGACAGAGACCTCGACGCACAGGCGCCTGTTGTGGGTGATCGACTGGATCGGGTAGACGGCGTGGAGCTCGCGACCGGCATCGGCAGGGTAGTGAACACCGCTCACGCCTAGACAGAACTCGAAGCGCAGGTCCTGGTCGTCGCGCAAGTGCTTGCACACCTCGACGAGGTGCTCGCGGGCGATGTGCAACGTGAGCTGGCCCCGATCGACGACCACGGCCTCGATCGCGGCCGCGGCCTTGTCTCCGAGGAGTTCCTCGAGCACGTCGACCACCTGATCGAACCAACTACCGTACGGGCGCTGGGCCGCGGCGGGCGAATAAACGAAACGCGTGAGGCCCTCATAGCCCGACGTGTCCGCATCGGCCACGAACTGTCCCTTGCGCACGTTGATCAGGGTGCGTCCCTCAGGGCGTACGGCATCGAGCTGTGCGCCCGTGGTCGCCATCTCGTTCGCGTCGCTCACCGGAGCAGTCCCAACATGTCGGAGGTGGGGGTGGCCGCGAGTGCCGCGGCCTCCGCGGCCGCCGCGATCTCCTTGCGATGACGAAGCATCGGCTTCTCCTTGGCAAGTTCCTGCACCTTGAGGAGCGCGTGGATCAGCATCTCGGGGCGTGGGGGGCAACCGGGCAGGTAGATGTCAACGGGGACCACGTGGTCGACGCCCTGGACGATCGCGTAGTTGTTGAACATGCCGCCAGACGAGGCGCACACGCCCATGGCGAGCACCCACTTGGGCTCGGCCATCTGGTCGTAGACCTGGCGCACGATCGGGGCCATCTTCTGGGACACGCGACCTGCGACGATCATGATGTCGGCCTGGCGCGGGGAACCGCGAAAGACCTCCATGCCAAAGCGTGCGATGTCGAAGCGAGGGGTGCCGGTGCCCATCATTTCGATGGCACAGCACGCCAAGCCAAAGGTGGCTGGCCACATCGAACCAGCGCGGGCCCAGCCCGCGAAGTCCTCGAGCTTGCCAACGATGAAGGGGGGTGTCGGGGCAGAATCGGTCATGTGAGCGTCACTCCCAATCGAATCCGCCGCGGCGCCATT
>JAYTGI010000346.1:0-9819 GCA_043733605.1 Demequina sp.
CAGGCCCTCGTTCTCTTGCCCACACGCGAGCTGGCGCTCCAGGTGTGCGAGTCCTTCGAGAAGTACGCGGGCCACAGCGCAGGCGTTCACGTTCTCCCCATTTATGGTGGCCAGGGCTACGGACAGCAGCTATCTGCGCTGCGCCGGGGCGTCCATATCGTGGTCGGCACTCCCGGCCGAATCATGGATCACCTCGAAAAGGGCACCCTGGACCTCTCCGAGTTGAAGTACCTTGTGCTCGACGAGGCCGATGAAATGCTCAAGATGGGCTTCGCCGAAGACGTCGAGATCATCCTTGCCAAGACGCCCGACACCAAGCAGGTTGCTCTCTTCTCCGCCACGATGCCCCAGCAGATTCGTAGGCTCGCCGCGAAGTACCTCCACGACGCCCAAGAGGTCACCGTCAAGGAGAAGACGACCACGTCGGAGAACCTCACGCAGCGCTACCTCGTGGTGTCCTACCCTCAGAAGGTCGACGCTCTCACCCGCATTCTCGAGGTCGAGAACTTCGAGGGCATGATCGTCTTCACGCGTACAAGAAACGAGACCGAGACGCTCGCGGAGAAGTTGCGCGCGCGCGGCTACGCCGCTGCAGCGATCAGCGGCGACGTTGTCCAAGCTCAGCGCGAACGGACTATCAAGCAGCTCAAGGACGGCAAGCTCGACATCCTCGTGGCCACAGACGTGGCCGCGCGTGGACTGGACGTCGACCGCATCAGTCACGTCGTGAACTTCGACATCCCGATCGACACCGAGTCCTATGTTCACCGCGTAGGCCGCACGGGACGGGCGGGCCGTACGGGCGACGCGATTAGCTTCGTCACGCCGCGCGAGCGCCGCATGCTCACCTCGATCGAGCGCGCCACCAGGCAACCGCTCACTCAGATGTTCCTGCCGAGCGTCGATGACGTCAACGCAACTCGCCTCGCGCGCTTCGACGACCGCATCACCATGGCGCTCGCCCAGGGTGATCGCATCCAGGCCTTCCGCGACATCGTGGGCCACTATGTCGCCAATCATGACGTGCCAGAAGAGGACGTCGCCGCGGCCCTCGCCGTCGTCGCCCAGGGCGACACTCCCCTGCTGCTCGACCCGGCAGAAGAGGCACGCGCGCCTCAGTTCGTGCGCGAGGACAAGCCCCTCCACGGCGTGCGCCAAGACGGGCCCAAGGCTGAGCGCTACCGCCGCGACTCGGCGGGCCCCACCGCTACCTATCGCATCGCGGTTGGCAAGCGTCACAAGGTCGAGCCGCGTCAGATCGTCGGCGCCATCGCCAACGAGGGCGGCCTGAGCCGTGGCGACTTCGGCGCGATCAAGATCCACCCCAACTTCTCACTCGTCGACCTTCCCGCGAACCTGCCTGGCGATGTCCTTGGCAAGCTCTCGCGCACGCGCATCAGTGGGGTGCTGATCGACATTCAGCTCGACGGTGGCACGTCTTCCGCGGCCGACCAGCGCGGCCCGCGCTACGAGCGCTCAGACCGTCCCGCGTCGGGCGGTTACTCCCGCGACCGTGGGGCAGCCCACGCCGATCGTGGCGACAGACCAGACCGAAAGCCGAGGCACGGCTAGACGAGTTCCTGTTGCGGCAATACGCCCGCCCACTCGACGGCGCGCGCGTCGTGAAGTGAACGGCGCGCATCCAGTACGCGTTGGTTGCGGCTCCCTCTAAACGCCAGGCTGAGGTCGCGCCTGTCGTGCTCGTATCGACCATCGATCAGCACGTCGAGGTGGCTCAAGAGCTCTTGCTTGTCGGCGCTGTCGACCACCAACTCCTCGAAGGTGTACCCGGTCCAGCTCCAGATCGTCTTGGAGTCCCCGAATTCCGCTCGCACCCGCCTCACGACGCTCAGGGCGACTTGGGTGTTGAGGAAGGGCTCACCTCCCAGGAGCGACAGGCCTGCGACAGACTCGTGAGCAAGATCCGCCATGATCCTGTCCTCGAGATCCGCCGTGAACGGCGCGCCCCTCTTGAAGCTCCACGCGGCCTCGTTGAAGCAGTGATCGCACTTGAAGAGGCAACCGCTCACGTAGAGGCTGCACCGCACGCCCTCGCCGTCGGTAAACGAGAAGGGTTTGTAGTCGGCCACGTAACCGTGGCTCACCTTCTCGGCGACCCACAGGCGTGGGATTGGCGTCAGCGCCATAGGAACCGCCCCCCGCTACTCGGCGTCCGCGTGGGGAAGGCGCACGTCGTCCGCCATGTGCTTCACGCGTGCCGAGATCTCCGTGTGACGCCCGTGAACCATCGGCCGCTGCTGAGGGTTGCCCAGGTAGCCGCACGTGCGCTTGACGACGTCGCACGTGCGCGAGTCCTCGTTCCCGCATCCTGGGCACTTGAAACCACGTGCCGTCGGGTCGAAGTCCCCCGCGTATCCGCACTCGTAACAGCGGTCGATCGGCGTGTTGGTGCCGAGGTAGCCCACGCGGTCGTACGAGTAGTCCCACACGGCCTCGAGGGCCTTGGGGTTCTGCTGCAACACGGGGTACTCGCAATAGTGGATGAAGCCGCCCGACGTGTGCTTGGCGTATTCGGCCTCGAAGTCCAGCTTCTCGAACGGCGTGGGGTTCTTGCGCACGTCGTAGTGGAAGCTGTTCGTGTAGTAGTCCTTGTCGGTAATGTCCGCCACGTCACCGAAGCGCTCCTTGTCGAGCCTGCAGAAGCGGTCCGTGAGGCTCTCTGACGGAGTGGAGTACACGCTCACCCAGTACCCGGTCTCATCGGTCCACTCGAGCGCGTGGGCTCGCAGGTTCTTCAGGACGTCGACTGTGAGTTCCTTGGCCTCCGGGTTGCCCTCCCACTCGCCGCCGTAGAAGGCGGTGGCGACCTCGTACAGGCCGATGTAGCCGAGCGAGATCGTGGCTCGCCTGTTGCGGAACAGCGTGTCAACACTCTCAAGAGGCGCGAGTCGCTTTCCAAACGCGCCATGCACGTAGAGGATGGGCGCGTTGCCCGGCACGGCCTCCGTGCAGCGCCCGGCGCGATACACGACCGCATCGTGGACGATCGCGAGGCGTTCCTCGAGCAGCGACCAGAACACTTCCTTGCTTCCACGTGCTTCGAGCGCGATGCGCGGCAGGTTGAGGGTCACGACTCCCAGATTCATGCGTCCCTCGACCACGTCGTTGCCCTGCTCGTCTTCCCAACCCTGCAGGAACGAGCGGCAACCCATGGGCGCCTTGAAGGAACCCGTGAGCTCGACGATCTTGTCGTAGTTGAGCACGTCGGGGTACATGCGCTTGGTGGCGCACTCGACGGCAAGGGTCTTGATGTCGTAGTTGGGGTCTCCCGCCGCAAGGTTGAGGCCTCGCTTGATCGTAAAGAGCAGCTTGGGGAAGATCGCGGTGCGGCCCTCGCTACCAAGGCCCCTGATGCGAATGTTGAGGATCGCGCGCTGGATCTCGCGCTCGTACCAGCCGGTGCCCAGCCCAAACCCGACCGACGTAAACGGAGTCTGCCCGTTCGACGTAAACAGCGTGTTGATCTCGTATTCGAGGCTCTGCATCGCGTCGTAGATGTCCTTGCGCGTCTTCGTCTGCGCGTATTGCGCGCGTCGCTCGGGGTCGGTGACCCATTCCTCGGCATCGGCAACGTGCTTTGCGAAGTTGAGCGCCGCGTAGGGCGACAGGAGCTCGTCGATGCGGTTGACGGTGCACCCGCCGTATTGGCTCGACGACACATTCGCGATGATTTGCGAGATCTGCGCGGTCGCGGTCTGGATCGACTTGGGCGGCTCTACCTGGGCGTTGCCGATGCGGAAGCCCCCCGCGAGCATGTTCTGGAAGTCAATGAGGCAGCAGTTCGTCATCGGTGCGTAGGGGTGGTAATCGAGGTCGTGGTAGTGAATGTCGCCCTTTTGGTGCGCGTTCGCAACGTGCTCTGGCAGCAGCCGCAGGCCGATCGCCTTGCCCACCATGCCCGCCGTCAGGTCGCGCTGTGTGTTGAAGACGTCGGAGTCCTTGTTGGCGTTCTCGTTGACAATGGCCTGGTCCTTGTCGAGCAAACGGTTGATCGAATGGTTGAGGTCGGTCGACTTGCTACGTGCAAAGTCGCGCTGGACGCGGTAGTCGATGTACGCGCGGGCCACGTCGTATTCGCGTGAATCGAGTAGCACGTGTTCCACGACGGACTGGATCTCGTAGATCTTGACGGATTCGGGGAAGCGGGCGGCAAGTTCGGAGTCGATCTGGTCAACGAGACGGCGAATCGTGCGCATGTGCATCTCGCTCAACTCGCCATGGACCGCAGAAAAGGCCTTGTATACCGCCGCACGTATCCGGGTGTCGTCGAAGCGGAGGGTGCGGCCGTCGCGCTTGACCACGTTGAGCGTGGCTCGCGCGGATGTCTTTGGGGATTGTGAAGTGGGGTCGACTTCGGTGATGCTCATGGCTCTCCTCGAGTGGGGTCCTTCTGCCGATGCGCCCGGGACTCAGGTCACACCTTCTGAGGGCGCAAAACACTAGATGTGGTGCATTACGCGATGTCCCTACACTAGATGTGGGACTAGATGAGATATGGGCCTTTGGTCCGTGGCGGGGACGTCAGGAGCACAGCGGCGCCTCAATCACGCCATGAATCCGCACGCCAAGAAGGGGATCGAACATCGCGCCAGTCGCGCTCATGACGGCGTCCGCGCCAGCATGGCGCAGGGTCGCGTAGTCCTGCTCGGTGCGCACTCCGCCGACGCCGATGATGGCAAAGTCACGGTTGCCGCGGTCGCGCAGCGTCGCTAGGCGTTCGGTCATTTCGAGGCCCGCCCATGCGATCGCCGCGCCACACACTCCGCCCACCTCACGGCCCTCGCCCGGCAAGGCTTGACGACCGTCGGCGCCAACCAGAGTGGCGGGAATCGTGTTGACCGCCGCGTATCCCTGCACCAGAGAACTCGTGGCCGCGACCAGTTTCGCGAGCGGAGGGTCTTCGGCGAAGTACGCCAACTTGAGCACCAACGGCAGGTCACCAATAGCGTTGCGAACCGCGTCAACAATCCGGACGACCGTCGGCGTGTCGAAGCACAACAGGTTTGCCGCTCCTTCATTTGGGCAACTGAGGTTGAGTTCGAGCACCCTCGCGCCCGTCTCCGCGACGAGCGTCGCCGCGCGCACGTGATCCGCCACATAGGCCGACATGAGGTCGCTCTGGCTGCGTTCTGGGCGCGTCCCTTGAAACGAACCCACGAGCACTTGCCCTGGACCTGCCGACTGAACCGCCTTGGCCATGTCGGGTTGCCAGTCATCTGGATCGCGCGACGGCACACCAAACGAGTTGGTGATGCTCTCGACGTGTCGGAAGTCGGAGTCCGCCATGACCGGTCGGGTGGCTCGCTCGATCGTCAAGGCGCCGGTCAAGTGAACGGCCAACGTGTTGGGAAACGCGTGAACGCGATGCACTCTGGTCCGCACCGTCTTGTAGACATTGATGTCAAAGCCATGACTGAAGGCCGCCGCACAAAACGCCGCGTTGAGCAGCGGTCCCGCAGGAATGCCAAAGGGCCTGGTCACAGGGCAGCCCAAGAAGTTCGATTGCGGCCGCTCCGTACGAACGAAGGGCGAGGGGTCGCGGAAGGCCCCAAAGGGACCCAAGGCATAGTTGTCCTCGTACGTGCGCTGCGGGTCGTAGAAGGGAATCATTTCCAACGACGCTAGGCGCAATCATCGAGGTTGCTCCGGGACGCCGGTCCCCTACGACTAGTCGCGACGGTGTGTGAGAGCGCTCCGTACCCTGGCGCGAAGGCCAGCGCACCCATGACTCCGAAGAAGTCGGTGACTTTGTCGATTTCCGACTGAGCGCTGCGCGCACGATCCGAGGGCTCCGTGGGGACCAACTTCCCGCGCGAGGCAACACCCTATGCGCGCAACCATCGTGGCAATGCGGATGTGGCGCGTCAATCGCTCGGGGCCGTCCTCCAGACGGCCCCTTGGCGCGGCAGTCTCGACCTCGATCTGGCTAGTGCCCGCCCTTGCCGATAATCACGATGGCTGTCGCGATCGCGCCAACGACCACGGCGAAGCACGCCAGCGCCAGCGCCACTCGGGGGCGCGACCGCAGCCCGGCATCGTCCCTGGACCCCGGTCCGGCGAGCGACCGCACGGCCACAGCGAAGAGCGCCGGTAGGCCCGCTCCAACGACGAGGCTGACGACGACGATTTTGCCGAGCGCGCTCCACTCAATGAACTGGGCCATGGCCGCGCCTACCTCTGTGCCATTGGTTCGTTGCGATCCTTGGGCGCCCCTGACAGGAGGCTCGGGTCGTGGTCGACGATGGACTCCCCTATCGTTGAAGCCGCGCCATCGTGCTCATCCCACGCATCGTTGACGTTCGCGTGGTTGACGGGTTTGAGCCTGGACCAGGCAAACAGCGCACCCGCCGCCACAATCAAGAACACGATGACGGCGTATGGACCTGCGAGGCGGTCGAGTCCGTAGCACGCGGCGCCCACCGAGCCTGCCGCGGGCACAGTGACGAGCCAAGCGACGAACATTCGGCCCGCAACGGACCACCTGACCTGTGCACCCTTCTTGCCCACGCCCGAGCCCAAGACCGAACCTGTGGCCACGTGGGTGGTCGACAGTGAGTAGCCAAAGTGGCTGGACAGCAGGATGACGGTGGCGGTCGACGCTTCGGCGGCAAGGCCCTGGCGCGTCTCGAGTTCAACAAGTCCCTTGCCCAACGTGCGAATCACGCGCCATCCGCCCGTATAGGTGCCGAGCGCCATCGCCAGTGCGCAACTGACGATCACCCAGAACGGCACGGATGCGTCTTGGCCCACCGCTCCCCCAGCGATCAGGGCCAGAAGGATGATTCCCATCGACTTCTGGGCGTCATTGGTGCCATGCGCGAGCGACACGAGAGACGCCGAGCCGATCTGTCCCCATCGAAACATCCTGTCGTTGTCCCGTTGTGGGACGTCCTTGGTGACGCGAAACACCAACCTGGTGCCAAGGGAGCTCACCGCAATGGCGACGACGGGCGCGAGGAGTGCGGGAATCAGCACCTTGGCGACCAGTCCCGACCACAACACCCCGTCGGTACCCGACGCTGCCAGCACCGCTCCCACGACTCCGCCGACGAGCGCGTGAGAGGAACTGGACGGGATCCCCAGGACCCAGGTAACGAGGTTCCACACGATTCCGCCCACAAGGCCGCCCAGGACGACGTGGAGCGTGATGACGCCGGAGTCGACGATTCCCTTGGCAATAGTTGCGGCAACTGTGAGCGACAAGAAGGCGCCCACCATGTTGAGCGTCGCGGAAAGGAGGACCGCCTGCCTGGGCTTGAGCGCGCGCGTCGCAATGGACGTGGCCATGGCATTGCCCGTGTCATGAAACCCGTTGGTGAAGTCGAACGCGAGAGCCGTGACAACGACGACAACGAGCAACACTGGTTCAGACACGTCCCCCATTGTGGACCATCTGAATGCGTGCACGTGGGCACTGTGTCACGGGCATCCCACTTATCTTGGCCACCCGGCCGCGTCGCGCGGGCCAAATCCAAGCGGCGTTCGATGCATACCGAGCCCGAACTCGTGTCGCCGCCGAGTTCCAGGGCCTGCCACCGCATTGCGAGGGGGCTGAGACGGCACGCATGGCATTGCAAACACCGGTTCACATGGGACATCATCAGAAGAACTCATCAGAGGGTCGAAGGAGTAAGTCGTGGCCGAAATACCAAAGAATTTCGAGGGCTTCTGGCACCGGGCAGGGGTGCGAGTCGGCGTGACGTTCGTGGTGTTCCTCTGCGTCACGGCCGCCACCGGGTTGCTAGGGTCCTGGCTGATTGCGCCATCGATCGGGTGGATTGTGGCCGCGGGAGCCTTTTCGACCTGGTTCGGGCTCACACTTTTCAGATTGGGTCCGGAAGATACGGCCACGCATGCCATCAGGGACGACCCAAGCCGATCGATCGCACATACGCTCCTGATCGTGGCCAGCCTCGCCAGCTTCGGGGCAGTTGGGCTACTCCTCATCGAATCCGGCACTGTGCGAGCCGGCACGGCGGTGGTCCTCGCCGCGGCCGCTTTGGCGACGGTTGCCGTCTCGTGGATTCTGGTGCATGTGCTGTTCACGCTGCGGTACGCGGCGATCTACCACCGGGACGACGGAACCGGCGTGGACTTCAACCAGACCGAGCCCCCCGGATATGCAGACTTCGCGTATGTTGCCTTCACTCTGGGCATGACCTATCAGGTTTCCGATACGACCCTGACCAGCAATGCAATGCGCCGCGCGGCCCTGGGCCACGCCCTGCTGTCATTCCTTCTGGGCGTAGTCGTTTTGGCTTCGATTATTAACCTTGTCGCGAGCATGACCCGCTAAGAGCCCGACACCTATGAGCGGAGAGGTCCAACCTTCTCGAGGTAACACCGTCCGCAGAGCGATTCGTAGCTCACGAGTTCGCCATCAATAGCGACTTGGTCGCCGTGGCTGACGAACTCGCCTCCGACGATGCGGGCGTTGAAGATCGCCTTGGAGCCGCATCGGCAAATGGTCTTGAGTTCTTCGATCGAATGGGCGATCTCCATGAGTCGCAGTGAACCGGGGAAGGACCGCGTCATGAAGTCGCCCCGCAGCCCGTAGCAAAGGACGGGCACTCCACGAGTGACGGCCACGGTGAACGCCTCGTCCACTTGAGCGGGTGTGAGGAACTGCGCCTCGTCCACGAAAACGGCGTCGATCTGATCCAGTGGGCGGTGGGCTTCGAGCGCGGCCAGGAACGACTCACCGTGTCCAAGGAGAATATCAACTGGGCGCTCGATGCCGATGCGTGAGGACACCGATTGGCCTGCCTTGGTGTCGATTCCTGGCTTGAGGAGCACAGGGTACTGATCGCGCTCCTCGTAGTTGTAGGCGGCGGTGAGCAGCAAGGCGGACTTGGAGGAGTTCATTGCTCCGTAGCGGAAGTAGAGCTTCGCCATATGTGGCCTTTCGTCCTTCGCGTGCGCGCGGGGTTCTTGGAAGCACACTACTGGCGACCAAGGCACGCGAGTGCGAGGCACCGTCGAAATCACGTTGCACGCCGAGCCTCACGGTGACGACCTCACGTCGCTATCCTTGAGGTGGCGACCGCTCAGTGGCGTCGCCATTGGCCATGCGGCGTTGCTCACTGGTGTTCGGGAGGCTTTTTACCCGGGCCCTACGTCCCCTTGAAGCGCGCCGAGCTTAGAGAGACTGAGGGGGTCCCGGCAATGGCGCCGGGACTTGTGCGCGGAGGTGCAACGTGGAGAAGTACGTCTATGACTTCAGTGAGGGCAACCGAGACCTCAAGGATCTCCTTGGGGGCAAGGGAGCGAACCTTGCGGAGATGACGAATCTTGGGCTACCGGTGCCCCCAGGCTTCACCATCACCACCGAAGCGTGTCGTACCTACATGCAAACCACGAAGCTCCCGCCTGAATTGCGTGTGCAGGTCACGATGGCGCTCCGGCGGCTCGAAGACTCGCTCGGACGGCTGCTGGGCGACTCCAACGATCCGTTGCTCGTGTCCGTGCGCTCGGGGGCGAAATTCTCGATGCCTGGAATGATGGAGACCGTCCTCAACGTGGGACTCAACGACGCCTCGGTCGAGGGGCTCGCGGCGTTCGCGGGCGACGCCCGCTTCGCATGGGACTCGTACCGCCGCTTGATCCAGATGTTCGCCAAGACGGTGCTCGACATCGACGGCGAACTGTTTAGTAGTGCGCTCGACGCGAAGAAGAAGGAGCGGGGAGTCACCGCCGATACGGATCTTCCCGCCGAGGACCTGCACGCCCTCGTCGACGAGTTCAAGGCCATCGTGAAGGCCGAGTCCGGCAGGGACTTCCCGCAACAGCCGCGCGAGC
>JAYTGI010000347.1:0-3662 GCA_043733605.1 Demequina sp.
TGGCGGACCGCGAGGCGTACGCGCTTCCTGCCGCGAACATCGACATCACGAGCGCCGCGCACGCACAGACGCCCGGTCTGATCGAGGCCGCGGTCAATCGCGCTCGCGCCGTCAGCTCCCTCCGGTGGATTGCGATTGCCGCTACCACGGATGGATCCACCGTGTCCACGGCTACCAAAGAGGGCGCTGCAGCGATACTCGTCGACGCACGCTGGGCCGACCTCGCGGCTCCCCCTGGCGGTGGCGCTTACGACGCAGGGGAGGTTGACGGCGCGGCCACGGCCCCTGTCATCGTCGCCGATGGCCCTTTGTCCTCGATGCTCGCTTCCCGATCGCCGGCCGATTCAACGTCAACCGCGTGGGTTCTGGCTCAGGCCGCCTTCGAGGCGAGCGCTGGCGTGGGCTCGGTCATCGTGGCTCCTGGGGATGGTTGGGGCGTTGAGGGCACTCGCCCTTCGCGAGGCCTCAAGGTGCTATTGGACGCACCGTTCGTCACTCCACGCACTTTCGACGATGTCCTGTCGGCGCCGCAACGCCCATCCATTGGCCTCCCCGCCCTCACCGCGAGGCCGGACGATGCCGCGGCGGAAGACATCGTGGGTGCGGTATCCGACCTCACCCGCCTCGACGCCCTCGCGTCGTCCACCACCATGCGTTCGACCATCATCGCGAACGCGGAGCGGGGAGTGCTCGAGTCGCTTTCGTTGCAAAACAGGGTCGACCCTCGCTACCGGACCGAGCAGACGACGGCCGCACGCGCCACCGCCACCGCCGCGTTGGCATCCGTCACCGTGACTTCGGGCTCCCAACTTTTGCTCGTGTCCTCCTCGGGATCAATGCCGATCACCGTCAGCAACACACTTGACGTCCCCGTGACCGTCAGGCTCACGGTCACCTCGCTTTCTCCAATCCTGCGCACCAAAGAGCAACCGACCGTGACGATCGAGGCGAATTCGGACACCACTGTCAAGGTGCCCGTGACGGCCATTTCGAGCGGCGACGTTGGGGTGTCGGTCGCGCTGAGAACTGAAGACGGCGCGACGCTTGCGGTCGCGGAAACCCTGCAGGTACGCGTGCGTGCCGCATGGGGAAACTTGGCCACAGGAATCTTTAGCGCGGGACTCATGGTCCTTCTGATCGCAGGGCTCGTGAGAACCATCAGGCGAGGCCGCAAGGACACCCGATTGCGGCCAACGACCGGCACCCTCGTGGCGGGCCCGTCGGACGACGACGCCTGATTCCCCTCACAATGGCACCAGGACCACGGACGATCCCGGCGCGACGGTGCCCGTCGACCCCACCGACGCAGTGGGGTTGGGCGGAGCCGACGCGAGCGGCGGATCTGTTGCGCGCGTCGGCCGCCACGCGGCCGTCATGGCGGCGGGCACACTCGTCTCTAGGGTGCTCGGCCTCGTGCGGATGTTCCTGCTTGCCGCCGCGGTGGGACTGACGGGGTCCGTCGCCGCGGACTCATACTCGGTGGCCAACAAGCTACCCAACGTCATGTTCGCCGTGCTTGCCGCGGGAGTGCTCAACGCGGCTCTCGTGCCCCAGATCGTCAAGGCCTTCCACGGCGGGAGCGAGCGCACGGTCCACCGCATCCTCACCTTGGGCGGGTTGGGAATCCTGGTCGCCACGGCCGGGCTCACGCTCCTGGCGGGATTTTGGGTCAGGGTGTACTCCGACGGGTGGAGTCACGAACAGACCGCCCTTGCGACCGCCTTCGCGTTCTGGTGCATTCCGCAGCTGTTCTTCTACGGCCTGTACACGCTGTTTGGGCAGGTGCTCAACGCGCGCGAACAGTTCGGCTGGTTCATGTGGGCGCCCGTCGCGAACAACGTGATCGCGATCGCGGGCCTCGCCGCCTACTACGTGCTCTTTGGCCCCCTCGTAGCCCCCAAGACGCCGATCCCCGTAGCCGTCGTCGTCGACTCGTGGACCACCCCCAAGATCCTCCTCGTTGCGGCCGTCGCGACGCTCGGCATCGCCGCACAGGCATTGATTCTCATTGCGCCGATGATCAAGGGCGGCTACCGCTGGCGCTGGGTATGGCGCGGTCCCAAGGGCGAACTCAGCGTGGTGGCAAAGGTCGCCAGTTGGGCGCTCGGCGCCGTGCTTGTCGAGCAGGTTGCTGTGTGGTTTGCCACCACGGTGGCGACTGCAGCGACACGGGTGTCTCAAACGGTGGACCCCGCGACGGGCCTCGACACCCAGGCCGATCCCTCAATCGCAGGAACGGCCGCGTTGGACTACGCGCTTGGCATCTATTTGGTTCCCCACTCGCTCGTGACCATCTCCCTCATGACGGTTCTCTTCACGCAGATGTCTCGCCACGCCGCGGACGGCAAGCTTGACCGCTTGCGCGAGGTGATGAGCGAGGGCGTGCGCACCGTCGGCGTGTTCACGATGTTCGCGGGGGCCACCATGGTGGTCGCCTCGCCGCACCTCGTGCGGATGCTGACGCCTCGCTCTTCCGTGTCCGGAGCGTCGGTGGACGCCGTGGCATGGGTCCTCGCGATTCTGAGCCTCGGCCTCGTGCCACTCGGCGCCTCCGTCATGCTCAAGCAGGCGTACTTCGCCCTCGAGGACGCCCGTACCGTCTTCCTCATTCACATTCCGATGACCCTCGCGTGGCTGGCGGTCGCCTACAGCGTCAAGGGGACGATGGACCCCGTGTGGTGGGTGCGAGGCGTCGCCTTGGGCATGGTGGCGACCAACATCGTGGCCGTGGTTTTGCGGATGTGGGGCCTCAACAAGCGACTGGGCGGCGTCGACCTCAAGCGCATCGCCATCACTCACGCAAAGGCGGCGATCGCCACCACGCTGTCGGCCGTCGTCGGCCTCGCAATTGTGATGCTCGGCCCACATTCGTGGAACCAAGACGGCGCCTCGGCCGTCTTGACAAGCGCGGGTATGTCCGCGCTCATCGGCGCGGCGATGTTTGCGGTCTATGCGGCAGCTAGCAAGTTCCTCCGCATCGGGGAGGCGACCGCCGTCGCGCGGGCCGTGACGAGGCGCCTGCGCCGCGTACGATAATTCCGACGTCGAGAATCGCGAGGTGATTGTGCAGGCCGGGGACACCATCGGGCGACGCTTCCTGTTGGTGCGCGCGGACGACGATGACCTGCCAGGCCTTGTCCGGTATCTCGCCACGGACACCCGACTGGGCGAGGATGTGACTGTCGACATCGTCACGTCGCGAGCGCCCAGCGCCGTAATTCGTTCCGCTCAACAGGCACGGATGTTGCGTGACAAGCGGCTGTGCCGCGTGCTTGCTGCTGGGATCGAACGTCGCGGCAATGAGCGCACGTTCTACGTCGCGACTGAGCGGCCCCAGGGTGTGAGGCTCGACGAGCTGTTGGGAAAGATCGCCTTCGCGCCCGCGAGCGCCGCGGCGGTGATCGGTGAGGCTGCGGCCGCGCTGGCGGCGGTGGTGGGCACTGGTACGCATCACGGCATGGTGCGTGCCGAGGCCATTACCGTCACCGACAAGGGGCGGGTGATGCTCAGCGGGCTTGGCGTCGACGGCGTCATTGCCGCTCAAGCCGGTCGCGTCAAGGTCACGAACGAACGCACCGACGCTGTGGCCCTGGCAAACCTCTACCTCGCCGCGATCACGGCCATGGATCCCGCCGATGTCACCACCGCGGACATTCCCGCCG
>JAYTGI010000348.1:0-3652 GCA_043733605.1 Demequina sp.
TATGAGCGTCTCCGCCTGACCGAGCGTGCCGAAGTCGGGATGGATCGCGCGGTAGTCGCTCACGTCGTAGCCACCGTCGGCCAGCGGCGAGGCATACCAGGGGGTGATCCAGATGGCGTCGACGCCAAGGGCGGCAAGGTATGGCAAGCGGGCTCTCAGGCCCTCCAAGTCACCCGTGCCGTCGCCGTCGCCGTCGGAGAAGCTACGCACGTAGACCTCGTAGATGACGGCGCTGCGCCACCAATCGGGATCATCCGTTGACGGGCAGACGCCTCGAACGTCATCTGGCAACGCCGCCGGCGCACCATTCTCGTTGAGAATCTGCTGGTCCACTGCCACGGAATCATCCTGTCGTCGGCGACCACCACGGCGGGGTCGGATGCTGCGACAGTAACGTTGTTGACTGATCCGTGCAAGAACTTGACAGAATGTAAGCAATGTTCAGACTTGCGGCGTTCTTACGGGGTCTTTGCGCGTCCGGTTGAACTGCGAACCACAAGTTCCGGCTCGAAGAAGTACTCGTCGGCGGGGGGCGCCTGACCTTCAATCTGCTTGATGAGGAGGTCGATGACCATGCGGCCCATGGCGTCGATCGGCTGGCGAACGGTGGTGAGCGGCGGGTCGATGCTCGGCATGAGGGCCGAGTCGTCGTAGCCAATGACCGACACATCGTCGGGAACTTGCTTGCCCGCCCGGCGCACGGCCCTGATGGCGCCAAGAGCGATGGGATCGGACGCGCAGATGATGGCGGTGACCCCGCGTTCTACCAGCCTGGCAGACGCGGCCTGGCCGGCCTCGAGCGAGTACTCGGAGTACTCCACAAACTCGGAAGGAAGCGCTATCGACGTCTGCGCGGCCATGCGTTCAGCGGCCGCCAACTTGCGGAGCGAAGGCACATGGTCCGCAGGGCCAAGGGCCAGGCCGATGCGTACGTGACCAAGCTGCGCAAGGTGACGCCACGCCTGCTGCATTGCCACCGCATCGTCCGCCGTCACCGTGTGGACGCCGAGCCCCTCGATCGGCGCGCTCACAAAGACCACTGGCAGGCGCAAGTCCGTGAGCCGCGCGTAGTGGTCGTGACGGGCCGCGGCTTGACTGTAGAGGCCGCCCACAAAGACGATTCCGGCCACGTGTTGGTTGAGCAGAAAGTCGACGTAGTCAGCCTCGGAGATACCGCCAGCGGTCTGAGTGCACAACACCGGGGTGTAACCGCGTTGGGCGAGTCCGCCGCCAACCACCTCGGCGAAGGCCGGAAAGATCGGGTTCTGCAATTCGGGGAGCACAAGCCCCACGAGAGGGGCTCGCTCGCCCCTGAGCTTGGTGGGCCGCTCATAACCGAGCACGTCAAGAGCGGTCAGGACGGCGTCGCGGGTCGCGTCGCTCACCCCCGGCTTGCCGTTGAGCACGCGACTCACAGTCGCTTGGCTTACGCCTACCTTGTGGGCCACTTCGGCCAAGCGTCCGGTCATGGCATCACCGTAGCGCGCTACGCAAGAATTTGCGTAGCGGTGCTGTCAACTAGGCGCGACCACGCCGCAAGGACTCCACCCAGGCATGGGCCGTTGCGAAATCGTGATCTTGGGTGCCCCTCGGAACCGGGGTGATCTCCCCGTGCGCCGCGGGATAAGAGCCGAGGAATACGACATGGGGGCACGTGCGCTTGAGACCAACGAGCGCCTCGGCAAGGCGCGCCTCGTCGATATGCGCGAGGGCGTCGATCGAGAAGGAGTACTCCCCTGGCCGATCGCCGCGCGGACGCGACTCGATGCGGGAGAGATTCACACCTCGCGCCGCGAATTGCTCGAGCATCTCGAGCAGGGCGCCCGACCTATCGGTGGGGAGGTGCACGACAAGCGTCGTCTTGTCGGCACCCGTCGGCGCGGGCGCCGGCTGCGGGCGACCCACCTTCACGAATCGTGTAGCCGCATTGGTGTTGTCCGCGACGCCATCGGCGATCAACGTGAGGCCAAGCCTCTCGGCTGTCCCTGGAGGCGCGAGCGCCGCTTCGAAGTCGGCTGAGCCATCGGCGAGCGCCACAGCAGCCGCCGCATTGGAAGTCGACGCGACCTGGATTGCCTGCGGCAGCTGGGAGGCCAGCCACCGTCTGCACTGAGCCAGCCCGTGGGAGTGCGCCGACACTCGATGAATGTCAGCAATGACGAGAGGCCCTGCGGCCACCAACTCGAATGCGACGGGCAACACCACCTCAGCGAAAATCATCAACGGCGCACCCTGGGCCAACGTGTCCAACGTCGCGGTGACGCCGCCCTCGACTGTGTTCTCGATCGCGACGACGGCAAAGTCGGCCTCGCCCGAGCGCACGGCAGACAGCGCCGCGGGCACGTCAACGGTGGGAACGGCGGCTATCTCGACACCGGCGGTCATGGCGCGCAGGGCCGCGTCGGTGAACGTGCCCTCGGGCCCGAGGAACGCGTACACGGGAAGACTCATTCCTCGACCTTCTTGCGCTCGCGAACCTTCAAGGTTCCGGATCTACTCGCGACGTGGAATGCATCCTCGACCACGTGCTGGGTGCTGCGAAGCGAGAGGCGGATGCGGCGCGCGCTGATTGCCATCATGACGTCACGGTACTGGCTTGCGCGCGCCAGGGCCTTTCCCGCTTGCCGTGACGGCCGATGCCTGAGCTCGCACGGCACCTCGGTCACGGTCAGGCCTGCCTCGATGACATCCAGGGTGACCGCGGTTTCGAGGCCAGCCCCCCGCGACAATGGGAATGCCGTCTCGAGGGCGTCGCGTGTGAGGCACCTGACCTTGCTGAGGGGCTGGATGGGGCTCCAACCGGACCGGGACTCTATTGCCTTGCGGGCCGCGCCCGCGCTCGCTCCCGTTGATCTAGACGTGCCGTCCGCCAACGCGATCGCCATGTCCGCCACCTGCTCGAGCACTGCCGCGACGATGGGCGCGGCACCGGTTGCGCCGGCGCCGACGCCAGCTTCGAGCAGCAGAATCGCGCGGGGAAGGGCGCCCTCTTCGTCTCTCATGGCGATGACTGCGGCGCCGGTCTCTATCGACGCGGAGCGTCCGCGCCGATGCGACTGACGCACCACGACCGCCCCCGCCTTGCGGGCAAGGTCCTGGGTGTTGTCGAGCGAGCCATCATCAACGACGAGAACGAGGTCGACCCCCGGAATCGAGAGGCACGCTCTCACTGTTGCCGCAATCCGCCGCGCCTGATTGTGAGCGACGATGAGCGCCGCCGCTGAGGGCGAAGCGGCCGCCAGGGCCGCCAAGATCGCTTCGGCAGTATTTGACCGCGCGCCGGAACGTCGGGCCGCGCCCGCCGTCCTTGGGGCCGCGTCCACTGATGCCTTTCGGCCATCGTTCGCCACGGTCCTAGCCTAGCGGCGCCTGGGCCAATCCAAGAACCCCCCTTTACCCTTTCGTGGTCCAACCGTGACCGGCTTACGGACAGCGGCGGTCGCGATCAGATGTCACACTTGCGGTATGGACGAGCGCGCCGGAACTGTAGCCCTGCCCCAAGACCTCATCGATGTCGACGCCCTCATAGGCGCCTACTACGACCTAGTCCCCGATCCCAGGATCGCCGATCAGCGGGTGGTGTTCGGCACCTCTGGGCACAGGGGCTCCGCCCTTGACACCGCGTTCAACGAGGCGCACATCGTCGCGACCA